>CAZPTJ010000098.1:0-11434 GCA_964589085.1 uncultured Flavobacteriaceae bacterium
AAAGTAAAAGACCGCTCAACTTAAAATTGAACAGCCTTTTATTAATTATTTACTAGATATTAGTAATTAAGCACAGAGAGGTACGCTACCATCATTACATAGTTGTCCTTGATTTACATAATATATAAAGGGAAGACTTTCTATGCATACATAGATATGACTATCTCCTCCTTTAATAGATTTTTGCTCTGATTTATTTAAGTTTTTGCCTAAATTTTTTGCTTTTTTCATTTTTATAATATTTAATAAAACCTTGATCAATTTATAGACATCCAAGATTTCTGTCTACTCCTTCATCTGAATATTTCAGTTTTTCAAAGTTGTTTAGCAATCGTAGCATTCTCCGTCTACACATACACCAACACCATCAGTACCTGTTGTAGGACTAAAGCAAGTAAAACCCTCTGTTTCAGAGGTGCAAAAAAATACTGAATCACCCCAACCTCCACTTATTGATTTTTGATCGGTTTTTGAGATAGTTTTACCTAAGTTTAAAACTTTTTTTAGCATAATAATTTATTTAAAAATATATTAGCTGCGAACATTTTAAGACACTCACAGTTTATGTCTTTTTCCTTGCAAGAAAATGAGGCTTGTATGAATGCATACTTGCTTCATTTAAAAATACTAAAAAATAAAGTATAAATAATTGACAATGTGATTTTTAACATTTATTTTTTCCAATTTAACATCCCGTCTGCATTTTGAAAAGAAAATATACCTACCCTTTACTTGTCATACTATTAACTTTGGGATATCTCTTTTTTGAAAAGTATATTCATCAAAAATTAGATGAACCCATAATTGAAGAGGGACAAGAAATAAAACAAGCTACAAACACTTATTTTTTACCAACTTCCACAACCGATCAAATTGTACATCACCAGTATTATTCTCTTTCTTATAATGAAGCTCATGAACAAGCTGAATGGGTAGCCTATGAACTTAAAAAAGAACAAGTACAGAATCGTGATTTTAAGCGACCATATTTTGAAGTTGATCCGGCGGTAAAAACCCAATCTGCACACTGGCGTAATTATAAAAATTCGGGTTATGATCGCGGGCACTTGTGTCCGGCTGGAGATCGTGAGTTTAGTTTGGAAGCCTATAACGAAACCTTTTTAACAAGTAATATCAGTCCCCAAAAACACGATTTTAATGCAGGCGTATGGAATAGACTGGAACAAAAGGGACGGTATTGGGCAAAGAAATATGATGGAGTTTATGTCGTAACTGGAGGAATATTACAAGACCCTATAGATACTATAGGAACAGAAAAAGTTAGTGTACCTGGTGCATTTTATAAAATCTTTTATGATCGTTCTGGGAGTCAAGTAAAAATGATTGCTTTTTTAATGGAACATCGAGCTTCAGATCGAGCATTAACTTCTTTTGTGACATCTGTTAATCATATAGAAGAACTCACGGGTATTGATTTCTTTCCACAACTGGAAGATACTCTGGAAGAAAAACTTGAAGCTTCAGCAAACTATAAAGCCTGGAGCTTTAGATAATTTTTATAAAAAAGCACTCCCCAACGCAACCTTTTTCTACTATTCAGATTAGACTCATGAATATAAAAAGGGATACTATGTTTATCAAACGTTTATGTGTTATATTATGTATTATAGCTGGTTTTTTAAGCTGTACCGAAGATCTTGATGATTCATTATTAATTACAGAGGGCGATCTGATTTCGGCAAATTCAGAATTGTTTACATTAATAAACGGTATTGTAGCTGATGATGATACCAATACCCTTGAAGAAGTGACCTGTATTGATTTTATATATCCTTTTACGGTAGTGATATATAATGAAACGGTACAGTTTGTTTCAAGAGAAATAGTGGGTAGTGATCTGGCTTTTAGAGATCTTTTGGATACCATAGAAGAAGGACAATTTATAGGAATGAGCTTTCCTATTACTAGTGTTCTGGATGATGGGACAACTTTTGCGGTAAATGATAAAGATGAACTTCGAGAAGCCATTGATCAATGCCTTACCGTGCTAGAAGAAGAAGTAGTTATTCAGAATGGTAATGGTATTATTACCGATTGTGTTTGGGAAATACAACTACCTGAAGATGTACTGTTCAGTACTTATACTGATGCGGTATTTGATGTAGCTGTAGATGGAACAATAACCTTTTATCATCGTGGAATACCATATTTTGGAACCTGGATTTTCTTTTTTATTGAAGATGAATTACACTTGAATATCAATCTGGATGATCAGGAACAGATCGGTGTGGATTGGAATTTTGATTGGAGAGTTCCTTTTATAGATGAAGACACCATACACATAGAAACAGAGGAAGGACTACAATTTATTCTTGAAAAAGAGTGTGAAGCAGGAGCTTTCTGTAGAGCTCTATATTTTGAGAATTGTGAGCTTGACGATAATCCAGAGTTTGCAGAATTTGTCCTTGAAGAATATGACGAGTGTGTTGTTATTATTGCAGCACCACAACAAATGGTTGATCCAGATACTGGCGAAATCTCTGATCCTATAGATTGGATATTGACCTATTACGGGACAGAGGAAGCTGCAATGATGGGAATAAATCCTTTAGATGCTACAGCACCCTTGCTCAGTGTTTCCCGTACCATTTATGTTCGTATTGAAGATCCGATAACGGGAGCGTTTCAAATAGCCGAAATTGTATTAAGTGTTGTTGCCTGTGAATAGTTTTTAAGCACTATAAAAATTTAAGTGTTAGCCTTTAGAAAATGGTTGTCTTCTGATTTGTGACAACCATTTTTTTGTGATAGGTGTGATTATTATTTCGCGTAAGCTTAATGATTACCACTCATGGATGCGATTGCTATCCAATTTGACAAAAATAAAGAGGAGGATGGTAAATCCCCATAGACCGGAGCCGCCGTAACTGAAAAAAGGTAGTGGTATACCTACCGTAGGTAAGAGTCCAGTTACCATACCGATATTAACGGCAAAATGGAGGAATAGTATTCCAGCAACACTATAGCCGTAAATGCGACTAAAATCATTTTTTTGCTTCTCCGAAAGCTGGATGATTCTAAGAATAAGAAGTACAAAAAGAAAAACAACAAGAGTGCTACCTAGGAACCCCCATTCTTCTCCTACGGCACTAAAAATAAAATCAGTATCCTGCTCGGGCACAAACTTTCCGGTTGTCTGAGTTCCTTGCAAAAATCCTTGCCCTGACCAACCACCATTACCTATAGCAATTTCACTTTGTCTTGTATTATATCCAATGCTTTGTGCATCAACATTTTTTCCTAAAACGACATTAAATCGATCACGTTGATGCTGCTCAAAGACACTGTAGAAAATATAATTTACAGAATAAACAAAAGTGCAGGACGCAATTAAAATCCCAAAGTATAACGAACGGGAGGCACGTCTCTTTTTTGTGTTGAAGTAAACGATAAGAATCAATAAGATAATAGCACCCATGACAAAATATGGACCTATTAAAAGTGTTAGTAAGAACAGAGCGACTGCCGAAAATCCGATGATGATATATACAGAGGCTAATCCTTCTCTATATAATGGAAAAATAAAAGCTGCATACACTAATGCACTTCCTGCATCCGGCTGAAGAAGGATAAGAAGAGCAGGTAGCGTGATAATAATAAAAGCTTTGAATTGACCTAGCCAATTCTTAATATTTGTCTGGATGTCACTTAAATATTTGGCTAGCGCTAGGGCGGTAGCTGCTTTAGCAAACTCACTGGGCTGCAACGTGAAAGAACCGATAGCAAACCAACTTGTAGCTCCATTTATATTTTTGCCTAGAGGAAGTAAAAGAATTAACGAAAGGAGCCCAACAATATAAATAATACTGGAAAAACGTTCAAAAAACTTACTATCAAGAAATAGAATAAAACTGATTAGAAGAATCCCTAAACAAATAAAAAGCAATTGTTTTGTATGGAGATTATCAAGACTTAAAAAATCTTGAATCGAAGGATCATAAGAAGCAGAATATATATTAACCCAACCTATTCCCACTAATAACAAATAAACTAAAATTAGTGCCCAGTCATAACTACCCATTTTTTGAGAAAACGATGCCATTATTGGTTAATTAAAAAAGGTTCTCCACTATACGGTTTTGCATATTCCTCTTCAAGACTATGACTGAGGACCCAGGATTCAAGATCCTTTCGACTGATCGTGTCATTAATATACTTCTCAATCATTAGAGAGGCAATACGTCCGCCATATCGTGAGCCCCAATATCCATTTTCTACGAATACCGCAATTGCAATTTTAGGATTATCTTTTGGTGCAAAAGCAACAAAAACAGAATGATCGGTAAGCTGAACTCGTTGATCGTCAATTTTAGTATAATTTTCTACAGTACCGGTTTTCCCACAGATTTCAATGTTCGGGACTTTAAGAAATTTGGCAGTTCCGTCATTATAGACATCATTCATTCCCTGAATAACTGGTTCAAAATGTTCAGGATCTATAGTAGTATAATGTTTTTGTGTGTATTTTGAAGGGATTGTATCGACACCAACAATGTTTTTTAAAATATGTGGTTTATAATACCATCCGCGATTGGCGATAGCGGCTGTAAAATTTACCATTTGCATCGGTGTCATTTCAATTTCACCTTGCCCAATGGCGTTAGAAATAGTGGTGGTTGCACGCCAATTTTTTCTGGGATATACTTTATTATAATATGCAGTAGTCGGAATTCTACCTCTACTTCCATTAGGCAAATCATATCCTAGATAATTACCCAGACCAAAACTTTTTAAGTGATTACTCCATATGTCCATGCCTTCTTGAGCACTATCAAAATGACCAATCGTTTTTCTGTAAACAGTGGCAAAATAGCTATTACAGGAGTGTGCTATGCCACTAGTCATGTGCACAGGACTCACATGGTGATGACAGCCCAAGGGTTTTTTTCCGCCATAATTATAACCACCATAACAGGAAACAGTTTCATTAATATCCACAACACCTTCCTGCAACCCTATTAAAGCAGTTAGGGCTTTAAAGGGAGAGCCGGGAGCATAAGATCCTTTTAAAACTCTGTCAAAAAGTGGTTTTGCGATAGAGTCCCGATCTAATTTTGTGTAATTTTTTGAACGTTGACGTCCTACTAGTAGTGCTGGGTCATAATTAGGAGCTGCAACAAGTGCTAAAATCTCTCCTGTAGCGGGTTCAAGTGCGACGACTCCTCCTCTTTTATTAACCATAAGGGATTCTCCATATTCCTGAAGCGCTGCATCAATGGTGAGCTGTATGTCATTTCCCGTTTCAGGTAGCGTATCCAGTGCTTTATTTTTAAAAGGACCTATTGTCCTGTTAAAACGATCCTTTTGAAGGTATTTAACACCTTTAACACCTCGAAGTACAGTCTCATACTGCTGTTCAACACCTTGACGACCGATTAAATCGCCAGATTGATAGTAAGGATTCTTTTTAACCATACTCGAATTGACTTCTTGTATGTACCCCAGAAAATTAGCGCCAAAGCCGATCTGATAATCCCGTAAGGAACGTTTTTGAATATAAAACCCTTCAAATTTGCGCATCTTTTCACCCAGTAATGCATATTCTTCCTTGGTTATGGTAGGAACGACAACCGAAGGGAGTCTGGGAGAATAATTCTTAGCTCTTTTAAGTTCTTTAAGTAATTGATTCTTTTCAATATTAAGTAAACGACATAAGGATAAAGTGTCAAAAGGCTTAACATCCTTGGGAATGACCATAAGATCATACGATGGTTGGTTGGAAACGAGAAGTGTATTATTACGATCATAAATATGCCCACGTTGCGGATAGTCATAAATGGCTTTGACTGCATTATTTTCAGAAAGTGCAATGGATGAGGTGTCGTAAACTTGCAGGTAGAAAAGCCTTGCAATAAATACAAGGCCGGTTAGAGTAACCAGACTAAGGGGTAATAATTTTCTCATTTTGGTTTTGCACTAAATAGAATCTGGAACAGTATACACAAAAGTATAGTGAATACACCAGTAAATAACGTTTTTTGGAGTATATAAAGTATGCCAGAAAGGCTAAAAACTTCTAAAGAAAAAAGCACCAGATGATGAATAATCACAAATGCACTTATATATAGTAAACGTTGATTAAATGGAACCCCTGAAAGTTTTAAAGATTGGTATTCAAAACTTATCCCAAAAGCAAAACGCAGTAAAACAGGTCTTATATATGCACTTATAAGGCAAGCAGTAGCATGAATACCTCCACTATTATCAAAAAAATCAAGAGTTAACCCTAGAATAAAAGCCAGAACTAAGGTTAGTGAGTTGTTTGCTCTAAAAGGAAATGCTATAATAAAGAGCACATAAGGTAGAGGATTAATATAACCACTGAAATTGATATGATTAAAAATGGTTACCTGAATAAGGACCAAAACAATAAATCGAATACTATTAACCAGAACACTATTCTTCATTTTCTTGTTGTGATTCTAGTGTTTTAATAATTGCACGATCATTATTTTTAATCACATATACGTGACCCAGATTGGTCATATCATTAAACAGCCTAATCTGTATTGTATAAAAATTACCACTCTTGTCCAATGAAAAATCGGCTATGGAACCTATAGGAATACCCTTTGGGAAATAGGCAGATTTTCCACTTGTTTCAATAGTATCTCCTTTTTTTAAGGGTGCTTGTTGTTGTATATCGCTAAGCTGGATAATATTGGGATCCTGTCCATCCCAACTCAAGGAACCAGCGTGATCCGACTTTTTGAGTTTTGCATTGGTACTGAAATTTGAATTAAGGATAGATAAGATAGAGCAATAAGGATACGATGTTTTATCGGTTATACCTACAATTCCCTGACTAGTTATGACTCCCATTTCTGTAGCGATACGCGAGGTATCCGCACTCTTAATGGTAATATAATTGTTTGTTTTTGCATAATTATTATCAATTACACGAGCAGGGATAAATTCAAAAGTCAGTTGATCTGCTGTCCCAGATAGCGCTTTCGCGAAAGCGGAATCAATGGAAGAGATATCATCAGAATTCACATGTTGTTCGAGATATGATCGCAGTCTGGCATTTTCTTCCAGTAACTGCTTATTATAGGTATTTAGCTTAAAATAATCTCCGATTCCGCTAGCAGATTCATAAATACCTCCAGAAAGAAAATTTGCAGAAGTTATAAATTTACTTCTATGAAAAGAATGTGATTGAATCGTAAGTGATAAAGATATGGCAAGTAAAAATAGAAATAACAGCGAATGTTTATTCTTGATCAAAAAAGAAATAATCTGCTGCATGATCTGTCATTATTTTCCAATCAGCACACTCTTATATTTTGCAATATTTTTAAGTGTGATTCCAGTTCCGCGTACCACAGCTCTCAAAGGGTCTTCAGCAATATAAACCGGTAAATCTGTTTTTTGGGATAATCGTTTGTCCAAACCGCGAAGCATAGATCCTCCACCGGCAAGATAAATCCCAGTATTATAGATGTCTGCTGCGAGTTCGGGTGGTGTTTGAGAAAGTGTTTCCATAACAGAATCTTCAATGCGCAATATAGACTTGTCTAGAGCCTTTGCAATCTCACGATAGGAGATTTGAACTTGTTTAGGCTTACCTGTTAATAAATCACGTCCTTGTACACTCATTTCTTCTGGCGGAACCTCAAGATCTTCGGTAGCTGCACCAATCTGTATTTTTATTTTTTCTGCGCTGCGTTCTCCAACATACAAATTATGTTGTGTGCGCATATAGTAAATGATGTCATTGGTAAATACATCACCAGCCACCTTAACTGATTTATCACAAACGATACCACCTAGAGCAATAACGGCAATCTCCGTTGTTCCACCTCCTATATCAACAATCATATTACCCTTGGGTTGCATAATATCAACACCAATACCTATAGCAGCAGCCATAGGCTCGTGAATCAAATATACCTCCTTGCCATTTACACGTTCAGCACTTTCTTTTACTGCTCGCATTTCTACTTCTGTAATTCCTGAAGGAATACAAATAACCATGCGTAGTGAAGGAGGGAATAATTTTTTCTTTAGTGCAGGAATTTCTTTAATGAACATACTGATCATTTGCTCACTGGCATCAAAATCTGCAATAACACCATCTTTCAAAGGTCTGATGGTTTTAATATTTTCATGAGTTTTTCCCTGCATCAAGGCAGCCTCTTTTCCAACATGAGTAATTTTACCCGTAGTCCGATCTCGAGCTACAATAGAAGGACTGTCTACTACGACCTTATCATTATGAATTATTAATGTATTTGCAGTGCCTAAGTCTATTGCAATATCTTCAGTAAGGAAATCAAAAAATCCCATAGTTTTTCAGGGGGTATTACTAATTTTTTGTAAGTGATAGGTTGGAGTTTCTAAATGTACGAATAAATTGTATGTAATTAGTGTCAGTTTGTGGGTTACTGTTACTGTTTTTGACAAAACATTTACGATGAGTGAAATTAAGCAACAATCAATGTTTAAAATGGCGTGTTCCTGTCATAACCATTGCCATTTTATGAGCATCGCAATAATCAATGGTCAATTGATCTTTTATGGACCCTCCGGGTTGTATAACGGCGCGTATTCCTGCATTATCTGCAATTTCCACACAATCTGGAAAAGGAAAGAAAGCATCACTAGCCATCACAGCATCATTCAAGTCAAATTTAAAGCCGTTCGCTTTATCAATAGCTTGGCGTAACGCATCTACTCTTGATGTTTGTCCCGTACCACTGGCACATAACTGTTTGTTTTTAGCCAATACAATAGTGTTGGATTTTGTGTGCTTGCAAATCTTAGATGCAAAAAGCAAATCTTCTAGTTGTCTGTCCGTTGGTTTTTGTGTTGTTGCTTGCGTTAAATCAGACTCTTGATCTGTTTTAAGGTCTTTGTCCTGTAATAAAGTACCATTAAGACAAGTACGTACATTCATTTGAGGTAAGGCATTTTCTTTTTGTATTAAAAGAATACGGTTTTTCTTACCTTTTAAAATGGAAAGTGCACTTTCTGAAAAACTAGGAGCAATAACGACTTCGCAAAAAAGCAAATGTATTTCGTTTGCAGTCGCTTCATCTATTTCGCTATTAGCAATAAGAACACCACCAAAAGCAGAGACAGGATCACCGGCCAATGCATCTATATACGCCTGATGCATGGTGTCGCGTTGTGCCAATCCACAGGCATTATTGTGTTTGAGAACAGCAAAGGTAGGTGCTTCATCTTTAAATTCGTTCATGAGATTCACCGCTGCATCGACATCCAGAAGATTGTTGTATGACAGTGCTTTGCCATGTAATTTATCAAACATGGCATCAAAATCACCAAAGAAATACCCACGTTGATGTGGGTTTTCGCCATAGCGTAATACCATACCTTGAGGCTCACTTATTTTTAAGGCTGCCTCTTCGTGGTTTGCATTAAAATAATTGAAAATTGCGGTGTCATAATGTGACGAAATATTGAAGGCTTTTGTTGCAAAACGTCTTCTGTCTGCCAGATTTGTAGCGCCATCACCCTTACTTATGAGTTCTAAAACTTCGGCATAGTCATTAACCGAAGAAACACATAAAGTGTCTTTATAATTTTTGGCAGCAGCTCTTATAAGTGAAATACCACCAATATCAATCTTTTCAATAATGTCTTGTTCAGAAGCTCCAGAAGCAACTGTTTTTTCAAAAGGATAAAGATCTACAATCACAATGTCTAGTTGCGGAATCTCAAAAGAATCCATTTCCGCCATATCACCCTCATGATCCTGTCTATTCAATATACCTCCAAAAACTTTAGGGTGCAATGTTTTAACACGTCCTCCTAAAATAGAGGGATACGATGTGACATCTTCAACGGCAACAACAGGAATGTCTAAGTCATTAATAAATCGCTCTGTTCCTCCTGTGGAATAGATGGTGATTCCTAGTTGATGTAATTTTTGAACTAAGGGGGCAAGACCCTCCTTACTAAAAACAGAAATAAGGGCGGCACCCGCTTTTTTAACGTCGCTCATAGCAGCTTTGAAGTATAAAATTGATAAAGTGGCAAAAGTACTAATTTGCTTTATTAATTTAAGGGATGATCCATAGTGATTATTAACAACGCAAGTCGAATAATAATTGTCAAGGATACAGGGTGGAAATACTCTTATTTTTAAAAGAATGTAACATTATTGTTTTAAGAACGTCTTACCTTTACTTTATACCAAAAGAAACCCAATGTTAATCTATATACGTGTTCTTAAGGAGAGTTTTAGATTTGCACTCAATGCATTAAAAAATAATAAATTACGAACATTTCTTTCGCTGTTAGGAGTGACTGTTGGTATTTTTTCTATTATAGGTGTTTTAGCTGCTGTTGATTCTTTAGATAAAGAAATACGAGGCAGTCTGTCTTCTTTGGATCAGAGTACCATGATTCTTGCACATGTTTCTTTTGGTCCTACAGATATACCACGATGGAAACGAGAACAGTTTCCTATGGTAACCTATGATGATTATCAGTTTATACAGCGCAGTATGCCAGATGTAAAGGCAGTATCTTATAATCTTAATGTGCCTTCACAAAAAGTAAAATATAATGATGAGGTTATAGAACGTGTGCCTATAGGAGCGACTACAGAGGGGCACTATGAAATAGAAGCTATAGAGTTTCAAGAAGGACGTTTTTATAATGAATCTGAGTCAGTCAGAGGAGCGCAAGTTGCGGTTATAGGTGATGAGGTACGTAATCAACTTTTTGGAGCAGGTGCCAAAGCCGTTGGAAAGAAGATAAAACTGTTTAGTCGAAAATTCACCGTTATCGGTGTGATGAAGAAAGAAGGGTCAAATATTTTTGGTGATAGTAAAGATGAAGCCGTTATCCTTCCTGTAAATGTATTGAGAAGAATATATGGAGATAATAATAGATCAACTTTTCCAAATATTACCTTACTGCCTGAATCAGATGCAGATTATAATGAATTTCTGGGAGTTCTAGAACAGAAAATGAGAATCAATCGTGGTATTAAGACTGGGGAGGTAAGCACCTTTTTTATCAATCAACTCAAGGGTTTTGCAGAAGCAATATCAGGGGTGATCAGCATATTGACTATGACAGGTTGGGGTATTGGAATCTTCTCCTTACTTGTAGGAGGTTTTGGTATTGCTAATATTATGTTTGTGAGTGTTAAGGAACGTACTAACCTTATCGGTATTCAAAAAGCATTAGGTGCCAAGCGTCGATTTATCCTATTACAATTTTTATTTGAATCTATATTGCTTTCCATTTTTGGAGGGTTAATAGGATTGTTCTTTGTATGGGTTATTACGATAGTCTTGTCGGCAGCTATAAGCAGTTTTAGCTTTGTACTTTCGTTTAATAATATTTTGCTTGGAGTCTCTGTGACTTTTATTATAGGAATAATTGCCGGAATTGTTCCAGCAATTAGCGCATCCCGATTGGATCCTGTTGAAGC
>CAZPTJ010000099.1:0-11411 GCA_964589085.1 uncultured Flavobacteriaceae bacterium
AGCGCAATAAAAACAAGTATTTTCTTAATTTCAGCATAACACCGCTATGGTTAAATCAAAAAATACAGCGCAGTGATTTCAGAACATAATAGATTTTCTATTGCATAATTCGGGTTTAAGAATTTGAATTATTTTTCGCTAGACTAAGGCATAAAATTTAAGAATAGCTTTAGCTATTGTTCCACTTTATAACGCAAGGATAGTAGAAAAAGAAACATATTAAATACGAAAGTTTTTAGTTATAAACTGTATAAGATATGGCGGGAATTAATTTCTTTAATAGGAGAGACATAATAGACGTATAAAACAAAAGAAACCCTCAGTTAAAAGGGCTTCTTTTGTTTTATAAAGTTATTGCACTTTTAATTCTTATAAATGATCACTTTTCTATTGACGATTCCAAGCTCGGTATTTAACTGTAAAATGTAAGCGCCATCTGCAATATCATGTACAGGCAGTTCCGAAGGATTAGTAGAAGACCATTCTTTTACTAATTGACCAAGCATAGAGTACAAGGAAGCGTTTGTAATTTCCTCAACATTTTCTCGCTGTATTGTAATTACAGTTTTGTTCTTATCAAATGCTGCTTTAATGTCAAAACTCGGAATTACATCAACTGTAGAGACCTTAGCGGGTTTTCCAGTGATAATAATAGCCGTATCGTCATTTTGAGTATCATCAGAATCATCCGTTGCACTAGCCATATCTATCCAACTGTTATTAATGTCATCATTATCATCAGTAGTATCATCATTATCAATTTTTTCAAAAACAATACTATAACGGGTATCATAGATTCCAACGGGTAAAGTACCATTATACTTGTCTACGATTAGATTAGTATAAGAGTTTTGTAGATTATCTTTTAGATAAACAATATAGTCGTGATTGAAGTTTTCAATATCGTCCAATTGAATTGTAAATTGTCCTTCGGTTTCTAGTCTTAATTGTAATGGAAACTCTGATTGTGTAGTAATATTAGGGACACCTTGAATGATAGTCTGTACTTTTTCATCATTACGTTCATCAGTCCACGATAGATCGTCCACTTGCGCTTCTCCTACAATTCCGTCGTACATACGATCAAATTGGAAACTGGTATTTTCATCAACAGTAAGTAATAATTGTCGATGTAATAGGGTTGGAGTATCAAACCCTATTCTAAATTTTAAACGAGTATCTTCTTCGTCATATATAGTATCGTCTGGACCAAAGGTGGATAAGATCGTATTATCTGTATTTATGATAGGATTGGAAGACGTACTATCATTATTAATACTAGGTCCTTGAGGAAAAGAAAAATCAGTATTCGTCTCAAAGAAAATGGAGTTACCTGGAGTTTCTCTTACAAAATTACGCTGCGAATTATCAAATACAATAGTGCCATCAGAGTCTGCGTTTACGAAGAACCCTTGGGCTACTGGCACATAACGACTCGGAAGTTTTGTTCCTCCACCTATCTGACTGATGTCAGGATGGCTCATCGCCAGTGTTCCTCCAGATAAATTATATAAGGCATATCCACCCTGATATTCCAGGAAGAAATGAGAACCACCTCCAAAGTGCTCCCAGAAATATAAGGTACCATCCAATTGAGGATTGTCTGCTAGAAAATCGTGAGCATCCAGTGCAGAAGGGAATGGATTTCCTACCATATAATTATTACCACCATTAATAGGCAGTTGTACTGTTTCTGCAGTAGTTGCATTATTAGGTTTTCCTATAAACGTATAGTTTTGTTCATCATATACACCACCATTATTAGGACCTTTCATAGTGAATCCTTCACCAACCATCAAGCCTCCATTAGGACCTACGTATTGGAAATTGGCTGTTATTCCACCTGGTAAATTATTATATTTAAAGATCCAGTAGGCACTTAATGTTAGTGGAGTTGTTCCCATTCCGTCCAAGCCTCCCGTAAAAGTAATTGGCATAGGATTGTTCGGGTCAGAACCATCTCTTAACATACTGGCAACCGTGAAATCCTGATTAATGGCTGTATTGTTTACAGCTCCTACAGGAGAACTCCAATAGTTATACGTAAAGGTGTCTCTTGTTCCTTGTTGGTCACGTTCCAAGACACCAGAACTTGAAAGATCAAGATCACTATTTTGTGTTTGTACTAATTGTGATTCTCCTACTAGGTCAATCGTTCCATCTAATCTTAGATAATGTGATACCTCTATTTTACTATCATTTTCAACGGAAAGTTCATTAGCAGTTACTTGTAGACTCAAAACTGTATTATTAGTATCTGCCAAGACGTTATGCGCCGTTTGAACAATATTCCAATCAATCGTCTGGGTGTTATCAACTATAGAGACAGACGCTGGGAAATCAGATAGGGTACCATCTGTCCAGGTTGCCTGATCGTCCCAATCTCCATCATTTTCGGAAACATATGGCAACGGAGCGGTTTCAAAATCTACAGTATCAAGATTGCGTATTGCAGCAATTAGGCCATTGGAAGATTCATCTTTTACATTGGTAAAAGTATATCTGTCCATTGGGAAATAACCTTCAAGACCTGTCCATGAGGTCGAACTAAATTCATTTCTTGAAATGGATTGAGGTACTATTTTTCCGGTTACCGTATTATCCGAATGTTCTTCAATTTCCTGATTCATAATGAATCGTAGTTGATCTGGACTAATTGCTATATTCCATATGCGTACTTCATCTATCGATCCTTCATAGAAAAGAGTAGGATCTAGGTAATCTGCTGCTCCGATGAGAAAGTGCTGGTCACCACTATCAGCTGGAGGGGGTAAATTAGCACTTGTATCTGCTATGCCATCTATATAAAATTGTGCAGTAGTACCATCATAAATTAATGCGATATGATGCCATTCATTCTCAGGTATTACTATTGAAGCATTTAAAGATCTGCTTACTCCTATTGCATCTTTCCAAACGATCCGTGGAAAACCAGCACCACCGCTTAAACGTAATGTGTATCCTTCGGTAAATGGAGCGTCATTTCTCTTAGATAAAATTTCCATCTGGCTGGCACCAGGAGCGTTTTTAACCCAGACAGACATGGTAAATGCTCCTGTAAGATCTAAAACATCACCAGCATCCATATAATCCTGAGTCCCATCAAAAGTAATTGAACGATCAAATATATACTCAGGCGCATAACCAAAAGTGATATATTTTGTTCCGTTAAAATCATAAACTGCTTCCAGATTAGTGCCATTAAGAGACATCACACGATATTCTGAGGTAGGACTAAACGTAGGTGTCTCTGATACGAACATTAAATAATCTCCAGGAGGACTTAAAGTTGCTGCAAGTGAAATTTCGGGGATAGATACTTTTACTTCACCTATACTTCCTCGTTCTACAACTTTCCAGGTACGTTCTACCGATATAAAATCAACAACTGAGGAAAGACCTGCAATGCCAGCACTCATGTCTACAAGTACCGGAGATGCAGCATTTAGTGGCGCATTATCATTCCCCCACATCAAAAAGTCTTGATTGGCAATAGTATTTGTGTTTGATGCTATATTGTCATTATTAGTGGCATAAATGTCTGTTAGTCCCATAGTGACAAGACTACCAACATTAACACTTTTAGATTGTTTTTGATTTAAGTTAGACGCATCATCCCGACCTATACCCGCAATATCATAATTAAAGCCGTTGTGCACACTTACATCCCAAATGACATCTCCATCAGAGTCTATATAGTCTTCATCACCTTCTCTTAGGGTTGTAGTGCTATTAGTATCATGAAGTGTTACACCATTTTTAATCGCTAAATATGACTGAATACGTTCCTGATCAAAAGTAGATAGAGGAGCTGCATAACTAATCACTTCTGTTATTTTTCCATTGAAATGCGAATCAAAAGGAGTTCCATAAATCGTAATACGTCCTACACCAAGGGCATAAGTGGAGTTATCCGATTCCGAATAAGGAAGTGCATCAAATGGAGAGGCAGATACTTCGCCATCTATATTATCAATGCGTTCTCCATTCTTATAAATCTCCGTTTGATCACCCGCTGCATTTGTTTTTATATTAAAGATGATAACCTCATTGTCATAACTATCTGTAGCACTAGCATAAGCGCGACCATAACTTCCTTCAGAAATCCCTGCTATAGAGGTAGGAGTAGACCCAATCATATGACTTACAAGATTATCTTCAAATTGAAATCGTAATGAACCTGGATTGATCCAAAAACCAGTGCCATCTTCAGCCATTGAATTAGTAGTAGTACGTCCGGAGATAATACCTTCTAGACTAGAAGAAGCGTTGATATCCCCATCAGCCTGCATAACCACCCAATATTCTTCTAAGTAAAAACCACCTTTCCCTTTTAATTCTGTATCATCTACAGTATTAAAATCAATAACTGGATTATGATTGATGTTTTCGGTACTATTATCATAAAAAATAGGACGTTGTGTGGTAACCCCAACGGCATCATTATCTATAGCATTATCCGTCCAATTATCAAGGATATTTCCATCAGTAGTAGTACTTGTTCCATTATTAGCTTTTAACCATAATGTTAAATTGCTGGTAACATCAGCAGGTCCTGCTGAAGGATCACCAAATGGAGTAATAGGATCTCCTTTAATAAATACATTGTCGAAGTTAACTCCATCATCATTAATAGCGCCATTTGATGCAAATCTAAAACGTAAACGTACCTGTGCGTTATCTTCCAAAGCAGCTGGTAAAGCAATACCTGCCTGAAGAAAATCTGAACGACCTCCTCCAGAGCCACCAGTATTTAATCCAGCCCATCCGTCAACTCCACTTCCAAGTGCAGTTATATCATCTTGATTATACCAATTAGAAATAGGGGTAGCAGAGAAAGCTCCAAGTACAATCCAGCTTGCTCCATTATCATCAGAGTATTCGACATTCATCCCATCATCAGGATCCATATCTGTATTGTATCGGATGTCTACTTCAAATCGTAGATTCTCAAAACCACTAAGATCTAGGGTAGGGCTTGTTGCATAAGTATCCGAGTTTGCTGCATAGTCATTGTAATTATTAGTATACCAGTAATTACCTTCAGTTCCAGGTTCTACCGTATTGGTCCCATAGGTCCAAACAGAATTTCCTCCAGGATTAGTTGCAACCCACCCGCCATTATTGGCATCAAAATTCTCATAATATATCGTGTATTGTGGCGCAGTATCAAAAATACCTGTACCAGTAATATCAAAAGTATATGGATCTTCATCACTATCATCAGTTCTTAATCTAACTGTTGCAGTATGTATAGCAGCTGCAGTAGGTGTATAAGTGATTTGAAATGTAGTGCTTTCTCCGGGAGCAATAGTTGTAACTGGCATCGTAGTGATGGCAAATTGCCCAGAACCTCCTCCAGTTATGTTTAATGGATTACCAGTAGTTAATGAAAGATCACTAGTTCCACTATTGCTTATTATAAAGTCTCTTGTTCTACCTATACCAACGATTGCTGTGCCAAAATCAGTATTGTCTGCTGTTTGTGGAGTCGTATCTCCATCTGGAATACTTATTGCATTCCCTGTGACATCCACTTCTGGAACAAGACTAGAAGTCGATAAACCAGTGATATCAAAGGTATATGGGTTTTCATCATTATCATCACTTCCAATGGATATAGTAGCGTTATGTGTACCATCTGCTGCCGGACTATATAATATTCTAAATGTGGTTGCTCCACCACTTGAAGAAATGACAGGAGAAGGTACTGTAATTACAGAAAATTCTGCAGCACCGGCTCCACTTATAGTAACATAAGGAGAAGCTCCGGAAAGATTAAGGTCTGCCGTTCCCGAATTACTGATGATAAAATCACTAAATGTTGTTCCTCCAGAAAGGACGAAGCCAAAATCGGTACCATCAGCATTGGTGGGCGTAGTATCCCCATCTACAATTGGATTTCCTAAACCGGTAATCGCAATCTCTGGTTCAGGTCCTATACCAGTACCTCTTACGGCAAAAGTATATGGGTTTTCATTACTGTCATCATTCGCAATAGAAATAATGGCATTATGTATGCCTCCTGTAATGGGTGCATAGGTAATTTGGAATGTTGTGGTGTTTCCAGAAGTGATGGGTGTTGTTGGGATTGCTGTTATAGTAAACAATCCTGCATTAGCACCTGTTATGGTAACGTATGGAGAGGCATCGGTTAAATTAAGATCTGCCGTACCTAAATTTTCTATAGTAAATGTATTATTAGCCGTACTTCCAGTTGTTACTGATCCAAAATCAGTACCGTCACCAACTGTGGGTGTTGTGTCACCACTGTCTATATTAACTCCGAAACCGGTAATATTCATTTCCGGCTGTGGCACTCCACTGATAACATTGATGGTATAATCTTCATACTCCCCAAAGGCAAGCGTCCCACAAGATGAAGGAACAGTATTAAAGCTATTAGCAATACGAAGCCTGGTTGCTCCAAGAGTAGCGGTATTTGGTATTGTTATACTTAATGGAGAATTACCTGCGGGTAAGTTAGTAAACGGTCCTCCATTTGTAGAACCCAGATTATAGGTTTCTCCGGCATCATCAAAATCGTTATCCTGATTCCAATCAATCCATGCACGTTGGTTAAAAAGGAAATTACCAGGAATATTAACCTCAACAGTTAAATTGTGACTTGAGCCTTGTTCTACATCAGTAGATAATGCTCTATAGTCTCCATAATTTTCCAAACCACTACTGGCATTATTTATGGTATTGAATTGTACCAGTACAATACCATTATTTAGACCATCTGATGCACCAGCAGCACAGTAGGGGTCTGTACCACCACCGGTAATATCAAAGGTATAGGGATTTTCGTCAGGATCATCACTTGCAATACTAACTGCAGCATTAAATGTACCCGAAGATGGCGGCGTAAAAGTAATGATAAAAGTCGTGTTAGCGCCCGCCGCAATTGTAGCTCCCGGAGCTGTCGTAAGACTAAATGCACTTGCACCTGTTCCACTTATGGAAACTAGTGGTGCCCCTGAAAGCGTTAGTGGAAGTGTTCCTAAATTCTCAAGAGTAAAAGTATTTGCATTAGAAGAAGCGGGAGCAATAGTTCCAAAATCAGTATCATCTGTTGTACTAGGCGTATTATCTCCTGAAAAAATATTATTGCCTAAACCTGTTATATTCATATCTGGTTGTGGCGTAGCAGAGGTTGCAGTAATTACAATATTATCTATAGCCATATCACTACGAAACCCATTACCCGTCATACCTACAAAACGAATATTGATGGTGTTGCCTAAATAGGCTGATAAATCAATCGATTCTGTCAACCAGGGAGATGTTTCGTCGGCATGTTGTTCTCCGGTTCGACTAAATACACTGGTCCAGGAACCACCAGCATTATCGCTTACTTCTACAGATAAGGTACCCATTTGTGATCCGTGCATATGATAATCAAAATTAAAAGAAGCCATTGATTGTCCAGTGAGGTCTATGCAAGGACTAATAAAACGGGTTGTAGCATTTGGTCCTGGATCCTGATTGTTGGAAGCTTCTGTATAATAATAGAAAGTACCGTCGCTCGCTTGAGATGGTCCTGTGTTAGGTGATCCGGTTCCTGCATCATCTCGAGTCCAATCACCACCATCGGTTCCATCCTGAGTCCAAAGACCGATACCGGTTTCGAAACTTTCATTATACGGAAATGTGTTTACCACAGTTCCAGTACAGGCAAAAGCTGCAGAGGATTTTTCGTCTTCAATTATTGTTGTATTAATTGCATAGGAATATTGTACAGAAAATGCACAAAAAGCCAGAATGGCGATAATACTTCGAAAAGTAATCTTTTCCATAGTAAGTAGGTTTGGTTATGGAGATTTTGGGTAGCTCCAATAACAGTTTGGGATTACTAAAATAGTAAATATTAACTTTGTTCTTTTAAAAAAAATGTTAAAATGCACACTTTGACATAGTTATTGTGTATTTCATCGATGTTTTAAAACTAAAAAGGACTAATTGAAGAAGTGTGAAACACTATGCGTCTAAATCATATAGACGCATAGTATGTATTAATAATGAAATAATTACTGAACAATTAGCTTTTTGACTACAGAACTATTTTTGCTTTGTATTTGAACAAAATAGATTCCAGTACTAAACGTACTTATATCAATAAGCTGCGTATTGTTAAAGCTACTCAAGTCTAATGTTTTTATCACTTTACCATTAATATCCGTAATAATCCCTGCATTTAACTGTTCGGCTCCAGTATATGATAAGGTAACTTGATCCTGTACCGGATTGGGAAATAAAGAGATTGCGTTTTGATTTATACTATTATCATCGGTACTTAGCACTCTTTCTTCAAAAATAAGTGTAAATCGTGCGGTCTGAATACTCTCTGACGCAGTAAAGGTGTACTCACTTTCCCATAAATTGGTTATAGTGTTAAGTGCATTATCAATAAGGAAAATCTCCGAGTTGCCTAAATCAAGTCCTTCCAGATTATCTATACTTATCGTATAGTCTTCCTCTTCAGGAATTAATGTGCTAAAGCCCAATCCAATTTCTATAGAAGTATCAAAAGCTTCTCTTGCTTGAATACTCAATAAGTCATCTTCTGATGTAGAGAATAAAGAAATTGTTGTAGCCAGTCGTTCACTATCAAAACCGCTATCAAATGCAGCAGTTGCATCGGGAGTAAACCCAATTAAAGAAATACTTTGAAGTGTATAAGTGTCATTATCCAGTCGTAACCATAGACGATTGATTTCCTGTTCTGGTGAGCGCACCGTTCCATTATTTCCCGTAACTCGCTGTCCGTTATTAAAAATAAATGCAGTACCGTCAAAAGTCTGGTCGGCTAGAATTCCAAAACCTTGACCAGAAACCATAAATTGTCCGGGAGCTGTCCCACCATTTACTGCAGCGATACCTCCCACAAGATTATATATAGAAATATCGTCCATACTAAAGTTCAAAGTATTGGCTCCAGGGTTTGTGTCGTTGGGTTGCGTTAGATGTTCCCAGAAGTATAACTCACTAACCTGTGCATTTTCAGTAATCAATATATTATTATCAATAGCTGATGCATAAGGATTTCCGAGAAGATTAAAGTTATTAGCAGTTGCAGGTCCATTATAAACTAAGGGATAATTTATTGTTCCACTATTTAAGGTTCCAAGAGTATAGGTGTGATCAAAATTAACATTCCCTGTTGCATTAGCTGCCTGCGGGAAAACTAAAAAACCCTCTCCTGGCAATAAGTTCGTGCTGGGTGTAAAATAATTAAAATCGATATCTACAAAATTGATAGCTGAAGTCACTGCTGGATCTGGAGTAAACAATGCAGTTTCAATTTCAAATACTCTATTTGCAGCACCATATACTTCAGTTCTTGTTTCTGCACTCATTGGTGTTCCTAGAACCACAAAATCTCTAGGAGCGAGTAAAGGTGTTGTCTTACGGATTTCAATAGTACCATTATTTGAAGTTGTCGCTCTATCATCTACTTGAACAATACTACCTTCATTTTCTACGATGAGTGTTCCATTAACAATCATATTATTTTCGACACTAATAAACTCATCATTTCCAACAGTTACTGTGATTCCAGAATTAATGACTACCGTACAAGCAGTCAGATTACCCATAGAAGTTGCATAGTCGTCAGCGATGATTGCTGTAGTATTTGCATCAGGTTCTCCACGACTCCAACCAGCACTGGTATATGTTGTTGTATTTGCACAGGGTGTTGAGATTAGAATGTTATCTATGGCGATATCACTTCTAAAACTTTGTGCTCCTGCTCCAAGATCAGGTCCTGTCGTTCCAACAATACGTAGTTGAATTACTTGATTAGAAAATTCATTTAGGTTGATACGTTGTGTTAACCAGTCAGCATCATTTGAGGTTTGTTGTTGTCCGGTTAAAACGGAATCTGTAATCACTTGCCAAACGGTTCCCCCATTTGGAAGCACTTCTACTTGTAGACTTCCGGTATTATCACCAAACATATGGTATAGAAATGATAACTCTAAATTATATAATCCTGTGAGATCTAAGCAAGGACTAGTTAATATTGCTGTTGCACCAAAACCGATAGCAGTTCCACCTACTGCTGCAGGATCTGAAGCTTCAAGATAAAGGTATTGTCCTCCGTCTTCTCCTGCATCTGGACCTGTGCTTCCAGATGGAGTGCCGTTTGTATCCAATGTCCAATTGCCATCATCATCAGTATTCTGCATCCAAAGCCCTTCATCTATTTCCAAACTAGTTGTCTGTGGGAATTCTCTAATCACTTCACTGCAGATATCTGCCATTTGATCTATAATAGAGACTTGGAAATTGTCAAAAGTAAATCCTTCAAAATTAGTATCATAACCGTCTTCACGATTGGTTGAGTCAGTATCAAACTTAAAGCGAAAACGTACATCAGACTGTCCCGCAATTCCAGGATTATTATCGGTATCAAATAAAAACTCTTCCAACACCCATTTATCTGTATCATCTGCTGTAGATGTAGTTACTGTAGCATTTAGGTCTACTACGAGATCGCCATCATAGATAAAGGTTCCATTAACCGATTGATGTTGTTCATCACTGTTATTTTTATTTAAATGTAAATTGAACTGTTGTTCGGAAGGGATTTTAGAATATTTTCCGCATACAGCAGACCAAGTAGATCCACCATTAGTACTTACTTCTAATTGAGCTAGATCAAAATTACGCTCTAAATCCCATTTCGCATGAAAATGCACAACGGCACTATTAGCACCTGATAAATCACTAACGGTGTTTAAGGTGGCAAATCCAAGTTGGTTATTTCCATAAGGAGGAGTAGGGGTAGAGGTGATGGCATTGGTACTGCCGTCAAAACCATCTGTCGTTTCTGCCCAGGTGCCTGTTAAGCTCCAATCGGTATCGCCATCGGCAGTGGTAACAACAGTAGGACTATAATATTTTGTGTAGATTATTTCATAAATGATATAGGCATCATTACTTAAAGTAATCATATATTCCACAGGATCATTAACTTGAATAGCAGGATCAAGAGTTAAGGTAGCCGAAGTTGCTCTTTGTTCTAGCATAGCTAACCCATTTAGACCTGCGGCATCGGGTTGTGTTATTCCTGTGATATTTGCTGATATTGGAGTGATAGTTAACGTTAAGTCACTGGCTGTTTGTCCCAAACGTTCTACCTGAAAATCTAATTGCGGATTTGTAGATGTTAGATTGGTTGTTGTAAAATCGTGTAGTCTGGCATATTTTCCAGCAAATAATGAAGCCATTAAATTCATGCGCACTGCACGTTGAGCAATAGGGACAATATCGGTTGCTGGGGGCCAGAAGTCACCACCATTTTCTGGAGAGAAGGTAATGATGTTTTCGCCAGATCCCATCGCAGTATAGGACTGTAAAGTGGCTGGATTTCCAAAATTATCACCATCATCATCAATAAA
>CAZPTJ010000100.1:0-11407 GCA_964589085.1 uncultured Flavobacteriaceae bacterium
TCTGATCAAGTCCTGCACCTCCATATTCTTCTGGAATATAAGGCCCAAAAGCACCAATTTCAGCTAAGCCAGGGATAATAGACTTAGGAAATTCTGCCTTTTGAGCAGCGTCTTCTATAATAGGTGAAACATCACGTTTAACCCAGGCGCGAGCGGCATCTCTAATGAGTTTATGTTCTTCAGTTAATAAGTCGTCAAGATTGTAATAATCAGGAGCTTCAAAAAGATCTGGTTTCATGCTGTTATTTTTGTGTCGACAAATTTAACGAAATCGATTTCAAATCAGGATAGCGGGGATTACATTTTAATATAGAAATCCTTGACGATTGTCTTGTAGGCTTCGGTATATTTATGACGTCCTTTTTCAATAATCAATTCATCCTCCTGCAGTTTCTCAAAATGATCTAATGTGACGAATTGTATAAGACTCCGTTTAAGAGGGGAGCTCTCGTTTCCTTTTACTCGGGTAATACGGGTTGGAATTAAATCACTACTCGCTGCAAGGTCAATAAAATCAGTTTCGCGATGATATGGAACGATAACAGCAAATTGTCCTTCTGATGACAATAATTTTTTAACTCCCTGGACAAGTTCTGGAAAGGGTAATGCATCTTCAAACCGAGCTCTGTCTCTGGATCGATCCTTACTTTTTTGATGAGGTTCGTAATAGGGAGGGTTTGTAATGATAAGGTCATAAGAATCTTCGATTTCTAGAACAAACTCATCAAAAGAAGCGTGATAACAGAATAAACGATCATTCCAAGGACTATTCTCAAAATTTTCTGTTGCCTGTTCGTAAGCGTTCGAATCCAACTCCAATGCATCAATGAGTTGTGCATTGCTACGTTGAGCTAGTTGTAATGCAATAATTCCTGTTCCTGTACCAATATCAAGAATAGATGCGGGATGCGATTTTATAGAAACCCAACCTCCTAGAAGAACTCCATCAGTTCCAATTTTTGCGGCACACCGATCTTGTGCAATTTGAAACTGTTTAAATCGGAAAAGTTTGGACATTATGAATAGTGCCTTATACGTATATGTCTATAAGTCCTTCTGGAACATCGAGATGTATCTCCTTCTTAGCACGATCTACCTTTTTTATAAAATCATCGTTCATTGGAATCAGTATTTCCTTTCCATCATGATCTATTTCAAATAAGGCTTGAGCTGTCGTATCATTAACTCCCTTAATAATTCCTATAACACCATGTCTTTTATCAGTGGCTGTAAAACCAATGATTTCATGAAAATAAAAACGAGTCCCTTTAAGTTCAGGTAAGAGGGTAAGGGGGAGGTATAGATCTGCACCGATTAATTCTTCGGCATCTTCTTCATTATTAACGTCCTCAAATTTAATGCGCAATAATGTAGATTTATGTAGTTGGCTTTGTTCAATAAAAAATGGAATCAGATTGGGATTGTAATCCACAAAAACTGATTCCATTTCTGTATACGTTTCAGGTTCGTCAGTATCTAGTTTAGCCAATACCTCCCCCTTAAAACTATATTTTCTAACGATTTTACCCAGATAGAAACATTCTTCTTTGGTCATCTCGTCAGGAATTTATGACTTATTCTTCAGAGTCTGCAACTACTGCAGCTTCTTCTCCACCCGGAGTATCTTCAGCATCAGCTACAACTTCTGGTTGTGCTTCAGCGATACGGGCATCATTTACAGCTTTCTCTGCAGCAAGTGCTTCTGCTTTAGCTTTATCAGCAGCTTTAGAAAGATCATCTTTTTTAGCATCAACCTTAGAAGCTTTTTCTTCTAACCACGCATTGAATTTTTCTTCGGCTTGTTCTTCGGTAAGAGCACCTTTTCTAACACCTCCAGCAAGGTGATTCTTAAGTAATGCTCCTTTATAAGATAGTAAACGTTTTGCTGTATTGGTAGGTTGTGCACCGTTTTGTAACCATTTTACAGATCCCTCTACATCAAGATCAATCACTGCAGGATTTGTATTAGGGTTATAGGTTCCTAATTTTTCTAAAAATTTACCATCTCTTTTAGAACGTGCATCAGCTGCAACGATCCAATAAAATGGTTTTCCTTTTTTTCCGTGTCTTTGTAATCTAATTTTAACAGACATATTGAATTAATTTTTAAGGTTCTCGACCTTGGTTATAATTTTTTAAATGAGCGTGCAAAGATACACTATATTTCTGTTTTTATAAAGTGTATGTAGTTTGTTTTTATTATTTTTGGGTGGTGTTCCCCCTGGCATTATGTTATCACTATGAAAACTTGTATTCTCTTCGTGCTTTTAAGCACGTTGCTCTTTTCTTGTCAAGATATTGAACGACTTTCGTCAAATTTACAAGCAGTAAAAGAGGGAAATCTTTTCTTTAGAGCTGACGAGCTTAGTGCCTCTTTCCAGGAAGACGGTCGATTACTTATAAGTGGTAGCGTAGAGAATGAGCGTATCAGTTTCAGTATTAGTACTTTGGATCAGGTCGTACTTCCTTTGGGAGGGGAAAGTTATGAGGATAATGTGGCGATTTATGAAGAAGGCAATAATAATGTATACACTACGGCAACTCCGGAAGCTAATGGTCTACTTAATCTGAGATTGAATGCAGATAATACGGTTAGTGGAGAGTTTAATTTTACGGCGATTAATCTGAGTAACGGCTTATCCAAAAATTTCAATCGAGGTTTTATTTTTCAGATTCCAATTATTAATGAAAATGAAAATGAACCAGTGTTCGCAGATGATAGTTTTACAGCAACCGTAAACACAGTACCCTTTGATCCCGATGTTATTGCAAGCGCAGTTAACAATGGACAATTATTAATTTCAGGACAAACAAATCTTGCTACAATTCGTCTTAGTGTTCCAGTAACTACTCCACCGGGAACATATACCTTAGCCGAAGGAACAGATTTTTTTGGACTTTATATTGTTAATCAGGAAACCTCCTTCTCTACTTCTGGAGAACTGATTATTACTTTAAATGAGAATGACCTGATCATCGGAAGTTTTGACTATATAACTGCAAACGGTTTTGCAATAATCGGAGAATTCACCATCAATTATTAAAGGTTTATTTTAGAAGATTCTCAATCGCTTTTTCCAAATTGGGTACCGTTACGGGGCTTAAACCACTTGCAGAGTATACAATTTCAGAATTTTGATCAATAACAATATGTGTAGGATATCCTGAAACTCCATAATCTTGAGCAATAGGGTTGCTATTAGGAATAACGTTATAAATAAAATCGGTTTTCTCTAAGAATGCTTCCAATTTTCGAGAATCATTAAGGGCAAATCCAAGGAAAACAACATCCTCTTTTTTATGCTTTTCAACAAGGGTATTTAGATCAGCCATTTCCAATAGACAGGGCTTACATTCTATAAACCAAAAATTCATGACAATGATTTTTCCTTTCAAATTCTCGAGGGTGTATGAGGTTCCGTTAAGATCAGTAGCTGTAAAAGTAGATGCTGGCCCTTCATTGCGTAACTCTCCTTGCAATTCACTTTGTGCCACTTTCATGCTTAATTTTTCTTCAGTACTCGCTAGTCGCAGTGTCACTGCTTTAATGGTTTGATTGTTATCCATATAAAACTCCGGAGTATATTCTCCTGAAGTGAAGGCTTCCATCATTTCTATTCCGCGAATTCTTTTTCCATCAACATTATATACCGCTATGCTTTCACCATCCAGAGCGATCTGCTTAGTCTGTAATATGGCTTCGGGCACTTTGGTAAGTCCTTTTAAATAATCGGATGTAACATTCTGGGCATACGTCATGGTGCATATTAAATGCAATACCAGAAAAGGAAGAATCTTAGTTTTAAAAAATTTCATTTGATGTGTAGTTTAGGTAAACAAAAATACAATCCTTTTATAAAGATATAATCCTGATTATGATGAATAAAGGTTAACGTGTGTTAAGTGCTGTAAAACTGTGTATAAAAGTTAATAACTCCCCACTCTAAAAGAAAGATCAACCCACAAGAATTATGTACATTTCTTTTTGCAAAAACCCTTGCTATGTATTTGATTTTTGATACGGAAACAACTGGGCTTCCACGTGATTGGAATGCCCCGATAAGCGATAGTGATAACTGGCCACGTGCGATTCAAATAGCATGGCAGTTGCATGATGCTATGGGGCAAGTAATCGATCATCAGGATTATTTGATACAACCAGAAGGTTTTGATATTCCTTATGATGCTGAACGTATCCATGGGATATCAACAGCACTTGCAGCGCAAGATGGAATTCTCCTGGATGAGGTTTTGGAAAAATTTAATGATGCACTGTCCAAGGCAAAATTTG
The DNA here is from genome assembly GCA_964589085.1 of uncultured Flavobacteriaceae bacterium. Taxonomy (GTDB): domain Bacteria; phylum Bacteroidota; class Bacteroidia; order Flavobacteriales; family Flavobacteriaceae; genus Dokdonia. Next base: position 4,292 of record CAZPTJ010000100.1, read on the forward strand.
TGGTTGGCCAGAATGTAGGATTTGATGTCAATATCATGGGGGCAGAATTCTATCGTCTGTCGATAGCCAATAAGTTACAAGAACTCCCAGTACTGGACACCTGTACAGAAACTACGGCCCAACTCTGCCAAATTCCCGGAGGCCGTGGAGGAAAATTTAAATTGCCTACACTCACAGAACTGCACAAACATCTTTTTGGAGAAGGTTTTGGAGAAGCCCATAATGCAACGGCAGATGTTGAAGCAACAACGCGTTGCTTCTTTGAGTTGCTTCGTCAACGCATATATACCAGTGAGCAACTGGATGTGCAACCAGATTATTTAGAGCAGTTTTCAGAAGCAAATCCACAACCTATTACTTTTATTGGGTTAAAACATATCAATTTAAAGAAGGCCTCAGAAGCCATAAAAAAGGCTTTACAACAAGAGGAAGCTCCAGCAATATCTCAGGATGATATAGCGGCAAATGAAATCGCCCTGGCTAATGTAGGTTTTGCACATTTACATAATCACTCTCAATTTTCAATTCTTCAGTCTACCGCAAGTGCTCAGGATTTGGTGGCTGCCGCTGCGAAGTACCAGATGCCTGCAGTGGCAATGACAGATACCGGTAATATGATGGGTGCTTTTCATTTTGTAAAAGCAGTCAAAGGACATAACGCTGCAGTTTATGCTGAGCGTAGTCGAAGTGCGGAAGAAGGGACTGAAACTAAGCTTACCGAAATTAAGGCCATTGTCGGTTGTGAATTCAATGTATGTCAAAACCATACAGATAAAAGCAAAAAAGATAACGGATATCAAGTGGTAATGTTGGCCAAAAATAAGAATGGCTATCACAATCTGGCAAAGATGGCATCTATCGCTTATACTGATGGATTCTACTATGTCCCTCGGATTGATCGTGCCATTGTTGAACAATACAAAGAAGATATCATTGTACTGACAGGAAATTTATATGGAGAAGTACCCAGCAAAATTCTGAATGTTGGTGAAAAGCAGGCAGAAGAAGCCTTGCTTTGGTGGAAAGGACAATTCGAAGATGATTTATATATAGAATTGATGCGTCATGGACAAGAAGATGAAGACCGGGTAATGCCCGTTTTGGTATCGCTTTCGCGAAAGCATACTATTAAAGTTGTTGCAACCAATAACACTTTTTATGTAGATAAAAATGATGCCGAAGCTCATGATATTTTACTTTGTGTAAAGGATGGCGAAAAGGTCGCTACCCCAAAAGGACGTGGTCGTGGATATCGTTATGGACTTCCTAATAACGAATACTATTTTAAGAGTGCAGATGAGATGAAATCACTCTTTAAAGATTTACCTGAAGCCATACATAATGTTCAAGAGGTTCTGGATAAAATTGAATCCTATGAACTAGCACGAGATGTTTTACTTCCTGCATTTGACATCCCTTCAGAATTTCAAAATGAAGAAGATCAATACGACGAGGGTAAACGAGGTGAAAATGCCTATTTGCGACATTTGACCTATGAAGGGGCTAAAAAGCGTTATGCTGATTTAACCGACGATATTAAAGAACGGTTAGATTTTGAACTGAGCGTTATTGAAAATACAGGGTATCCTGGTTATTTCCTGATTGTGGAAGACTTTATACGGGAGGCTCGCAATATGGATGTCTCCGTAGGCCCGGGACGAGGATCGGCAGCAGGAAGTGTGGTTGCCTACTGTTTGTGGATTACTAATATCGATCCTATTAAGTACGATTTGCTGTTTGAGCGGTTCCTGAATCCAGACCGTATCAGTATGCCAGATATTGATATTGATTTTGACGATGAAGGTCGCGGTAGGGTGATGGATTATGTAATTGAAAAATATGGAGCAAATCAGGTGGCACAAATTATCACCTATGGAACGATGGCTGCAAAGTCATCCATACGTGATACGGCTCGTGTATTGGACTTGCCCTTAGGAGATGCCGATCGTATTGCTAAGCTTATTCCTACCATGAGTAAGCTCAATAAGATTTTTGGAAAAAGTGAGCAGGAATTAAAATCAAAATTCAGAGCAGAAGATTTGATTAAGGTGAATGAACTCCTGAATCTAGCTGAAGGTCAGGATCTGGAGGCGAGAACCCTACAACAAGCTCGCCAATTGGAAGGTTCACTACGCAATACAGGTATTCATGCCTGTGGAGTAATTATTACGCCAGATGATATTACCAACTTTGTTCCTGTAGCTACGGCAAAAGACTCCGAATTGTATGTGACCCAGTTTGACAACTCTGTTGTGGAAGAAGCAGGCTTGCTTAAAATGGATTTCTTGGGATTAAAAACCCTAACCCTTATTAAGGATACGGTCAAGTTGGTCAAATACCGTCATGATATTGAATTAGATCCTGAAAATTTTCCGTTGGACGATGAGAAAACCTATGAACTCTTTCAGCGTGGAGATACGGTTGGGATATTTCAATATGAATCCCCTGGCATGCAAAAGCATATGCAAGCGTTAAAACCTACGGTTTTTGAAGATTTAATAGCCATGAATGCCTTATATCGTCCGGGACCTATGGAATATATTCCTTCGTTCATACGTCGTAAGCATGGAGAAGAAGAGATCGCCTATGACCTTCCTGCTATGGAAGAGTATCTTAAGGAAACTTATGGGATTACAGTATACCAGGAGCAGGTGATGCTGCTGTCTCAAAAACTGGCTGGATTTACCAAGGGTGAAGCAGATGTTTTGCGTAAGGCCATGGGTAAAAAGCAAAAGGCGGTACTCGATAAAATGAAGCCTAAATTTATCAAACAAGCTTCAGAAAAAGGTCATGCCGAAGATAAGCTCGAAAAAATATGGAAGGATTGGGAAGCCTTTGCTGCCTATGCATTTAATAAATCACACTCCACCTGTTATGCCTGGATTGCGTATCAAACGGCATATTTAAAAGCACATTATCCTGCAGAATATCTAGCGGCCGTATTATCCAATAATATGAATGATATCAAGCAGGTCACTTTTTTTATGGAAGAATGCAGGCGTATGGGGCTTGAAGTATTAGGCCCTGATGTTAATGAATCTTTCCGAAAGTTTACCGTAAATGATAATGGCGCTATTCGCTTTGGGATGGGAGCTGTTAAAGGTGTAGGTACAGGTGCAGTAAAAACCATTGTAGAAACCAGAAAGGAGGGGCCCTACAAATCTGTATTTGATATGGCACGACGTATCGATTTACGGGCTGCAAATAAAAAGGCTTTTGAAAGTCTGGCTCTTGCCGGAGGATTTGATAGCTTTAGAGAAACGCATAGAGCACAATATTTTCATACGGATGGAGGTGATGGGATTACTTTTTTAGAAAAGGCGGTTAAATACGGAGCGAAGTATCAGGAAAACGAAAACAGTGCTCAGGTAAGCTTATTTGGAGATGCTAGCGAAGTGCAGATACCCGAACCTGTTGTACCGCCATGTGACCCTTGGGGTACCATGGAAAAACTAAAACAGGAGAAGGAAGTTGTAGGTATTTATATTTCGGGACACCCGCTAGATGACTTCAAAAAGGAAATGGAAAACTTCTGTAATGCAAGCGTAGCACATTTCCATAAAATGGGGGAATTTGTAAATCGCGAACTTATTTTTGGAGGTGTTATTACGGATGTACAACATCGGGTTTCCAAAAAAGGTTCAGGCTGGGCAGCATTTACTGTTGAAGATTTTACAGATGCATATGAGTTCAGAATGTTTGGAGAAGAATATCTCAAATACCGTCATTTTCTGATTATCAATAATTTTATTCACGCACGAGTTTTTATCAAGGAAGGATGGGTAAATCGTGATACTGGAAAAAAAGGAGATCCTAGAACGCAGTTCAATAATATCCAGTTATTACAGGAAGTTATGGATACTCATGCAAAGAAGTTGACCATTAGTATTGATATTAATGAAGTTGCTGAAGCGCGAATCAATGAGATCAAACAAATCCTGGATCAACACAAAGGTGATGGTAGATTGCATTTTCAAATCTTCGAACCTAATTCAGCATTGTATGTCAAAATGCCTAGTCGAAAGCAGAAAGTAAAAATCTCACCAGAATTATTACACGATCTGGAAGCCCATACCGTACACTATAAAGTGAACTGATATTTTATGCTACATCTTTTTAATAAAAATAAACCTACACTTGATGCTCTCAAAGTTCCAGATTTTGGATGGCCGCTTGCAAGTGAAGAAAAAAATTTTAAACAATGGGTGAATGAAGAATTGGTTATAGGGTTGTCCATTAATTTTTTCTCCAAAAAACCAGATTTGCCAACTATTCAGGATGTACGAGAATTACAAGATTTTTATAGGAATATTTTAGTAGAAAATAATCTGAATGGAGGATTAATTCTAGTTGATATTGTAGACCTTAAAGGATATAAGGCAGTTAAGACTATTTTTAAAATCCCTCAAGAACCTTCAGGGATGAACTATATTGGATCCTATACCATTCCTTTTGCAAATTGTAGTTATGTTCTGAAACTTCAAGCACCAGAAGTCGGAATGACAGGTGTAAGAGATGCTTTCATTGCCGATAGATTATTAAAAGAAGGAAAAATAGATATTGGAAATAATCAAGAAGGTTATAGAGGATGGGCACGCGACCCTTATGATGTTTTTTGGAATAAAGGGACTTTGATGAACCTGTCTGAAGATATTAAATATGATGTTGAATTTCCCGACCATCCACTTACCAAAATAAGATTGTGGATGAAAAAACTAGAGGATCTGGTAGCATTTGATACGAAGCTCTCAAAGATTAAAACCTTTAATCTTTAGAACTCCCTGATTATTATTTAAAATCAAGTATAAATACTGATATACAGATTGTTATAATTTAGGATATTTGAGATGACTCTTTAAATAAAGAAGTTGATTAATCTTAAATATCTAAAATTATGATTGAATATGGCCAAAATATCCCTACGGGAACAGCGCTTAAGACAGAAGTATGTATCATTGGTAGTGGTGCCGCAGGTGTTACAACAGCCTGGTTTTTACAGGAAGCAGGAATAGATGTTATTTTAATAGACGGGAGTCGTGATTTACCTGAAGCTCCATATGAAGATAAAATCTTATTGGATAATGGAACTTCTGTTGGATTATTTAAGCATAATGAACCAGAATTTTTAATACGACCACAATATGCAGGTCAAAGCGGACCCAAAGAACGAGAGCGCACCTATGGAGGAACAACCACACATTGGGGAGGACAATCACGTCCTTTAGATCCTATTACTTTTGAGGGAGTTCCGGGATATGATGGTTGGCCTATTACCCGAGATGAGTTGGATCCTTATTATAAACAAGCAATTGATTATTGTAAGCTGGTCGTTAATGACTTTACAGCTCCCTACTGGGCTAAAGTTTTAAATGCAGAAGTTCCCAAATTGGAAAACTTTAATACAGAAATGTATCAGTTTATGGGAAGCAATAATAATAACTTAAATTTTGCCGCCCGAACTATTAATGGAAAGACTATTGGAGATACAGACGTACGAGTGATACGCAATGCCAGCTTACTGGAAATTGTACATCGGAAAATGCACGCTACAGAAATTCGTGTAGGAAGTATAACTCAAGACGGTAATCCGCCATCAAAAGCAACAGAATTTACGATTCAAGCTAAGGCATATGTGTTAGCCACTGGAGCCGTTTCCAATGCTCGTCAATTGCTTTTGTCTAATATACCTAATGACAATATTGGAAAGTATTTTATGTGTCATCCACTGGTAGCCGGATATCTGGATGGACAACCTAATCCTATAACGACTTCTTCAGATTATATTAATGATGCCGAAAAACGATTAATGGGAGGTAAAAAAGAAGATGGAAATACCTGGCATAGTCCTGAAGGGGCGTATGTGGAAGGACGTTTTATTCCTGATGCAGCAGCAACGCGTAAGTATGATATAGGACGTTGCTGGTTTTGGGCACCTGGAGTGGATGACCTCTATACGAGTACAAGTAATGTGTATTTTGAACAGGCACCCAATGAAAAAAGTCGTGTAACCCTAAGTAAAACAGAGAAAGACCCTGTATTTGGTCAGCCATGGACTCATATTGACTGGCAGTTTAATGATTTGGATGAAAAGACCTATAAAACGACAACAGACTTGTTTAAAAAGGCGGTACAAAAATTAAAACCTGGTGCAACGGTGACCTGTGCTCCTTGGGATGAAATCAAGAGTAGAGTGGTGGTTAATGGACACCATCTGGGAACAGCCAGAATGTCAACCTCTAGAAATGACGGTGTCGTTGATAAAAATTTATGCTGTCATGATGTAGACAATTTATATGTAGCAGGCTCATCTGCGTGGAGGTCTGCGGGAATTTCCAATCCTACATTTACCATTATTACGTTTGCCATACGTCTGGCCGAGCATTTAAAGAATAGGGTTTCAAAAAAATAAACACATAAAGCTTAGTATCCGGAAACTAATAATCTTCGGGCACCATTCATACCACATTTTTGATACTGATGATAAGCTTGTGCCGCACGTTCTCGTATAGCGGCAGTATCCTCATTTAGGATCCATCCGTCTATAGCAGCTTTTAACGTATAAGCTTCAGGAGCCATAAGACCTGTAGTCCATACTAAAGGATTTGCTCCTGTTTGAGATAGGTAGGGAGCAAAATAATCCTTACTGATGCAAGCTAATATAATAGCGTCTTTTGGGGTTGGGTTTTTGATCAGATCTATATCCAGATTAAATTCCATAAGACCATCATGACCTATATAGCTTACAAGTTGTGCACCACCACCAAAAGATAATGTCCCAGTCTCTGTGGTAACGGCAGTAGGTTGTAATCCAGATGCCGCTTTTAGAAAATCTGCTGTAGCGTCCTTGATATAAAGTCCATCATATGCTTCGGCAAGGAGATACGTATTACTTTCTTTATGTTTAAAAAGCGCACGTTCCAATATTTTAGAATTTTCGGATGGGATAGTTTTTATAAAGGACCAGTCTGCACTGCGTTTAAAGTGGGTTTTAACGCCGTATAAAGCGCTCCAATACAAATTGGTTTTAGGGTTTTGTCCATCGCCTAATGTTTTGGATACGGGAACAATGCCTTGGTTTTTATTATCACAAAGCGCAACGAAAATATGGATGGTTTT
>CAZPTJ010000101.1:0-8888 GCA_964589085.1 uncultured Flavobacteriaceae bacterium
TTTTATGGTACTTTCAAGGTTCATCACAAAGTTCTAATGCATAATCTGGGATTAAATAATAATGATTCGTGTAGTCGGTGGTAGAGTAAAGTATGACATACTTGTTCGACTACTAACCCAATAATAAACTAGAAATGATTACCCCAATATTTCCAGAAAACGAAGTACTTCGTCAGAAAGCCGTTGAAAAGTATCAATTATTAGACACCTTACCAGAAGAAAGTTATGATTCGATAACGAGTCTTATGGCTCATGTGTGTGATACTCCAATCTCTTTGGTTACCCTTTTAGATAAAGACAGAAACTTTCTCAAATCTCATCACGGAATTCCTTTTAATGAATCTCCACGTGAGACTTCTTTTTGTGGACATGCCATCAATTCAAACGAACGTATTACCATTATTGAAGATGCCAGAGAAGATTATCGATTTCACGACAATCCTTTAGTCGAAAAGCATAATGCTATTTTTTATGCTGGGGTGCCTCTTATTGATCCCGATGGATTTAAGTTAGGGATGCTCTGCGTCTATGATGTTAAACCAAGACAATTGACAGAGGTACAAAAAAGCGCATTATTGAGCATGGCCAAACAAGTAATAAGTCTTTTTGAGGAACGATATAAAAATTTTAGACTTCAAAAACTTCAAGAGAAGCTAGAACAACGCAATGAGAATTTAGAGCGTTTTGCGGGAGTAGTATCTCACGATTTGAAATCACCACTTGCTCAAATTACTTCTTTAACCGAGTTGTTAGAACAGGATATCGGTGAGAATTTGAATGATGAAAACTTACTGTATCTGGAATATATAAAAAGCTCATCGGATTCTTTACGAGGTTATATTGACGGTATATTGAAGTTTTATAAAGCTGATACTCTGTCCAAAAAAAATAAAGAGGTGATAAAGGTCGCTTCGTATATTGATGGTATTGAAAGTTTGTTTGGAGGTCATCAAAAAATAGAGATTAAGCTTCAGACCATCTTAGAACATATCTTAGTAAACAAAGCCGCACTTACACAAATTCTTGTCAATTTAATCTCCAATGGGATAAAATATAATGATAAAGAAACGGCAATGATTACAATCTCATTGCACGAAAAAGAAGCCTATTATTATTTTTCTGTAGCAGATAATGGTCTGGGAATAGCACCTGATTTTCTGGATAAAATATTTGAACTATTTACTGTGGGAAATCACAAAGGTAAGGATGGGAATAAGGGTACTGGTATTGGACTGGCAACCGTAAAGAAAATGGTTCATAATTTAGAAGGAGAAATACAGGTGGAAAGTAAGATTGATATAGGAACTGTTTTTCACTTCAATATTAAGAAATAGTTTTACTCAAACTGTTATTCATTGGACAGGATCAATTCCTGACACTCAAAGTCTAGGTTATCCACAAGACATATCGGCGACAATTTTCCATTCGCCTTTAATCTTTCTGAAAATAATCATAAAGATTCCATTGGCATCACCAGCATTGCGTTTTAAAAAATATTCCCCCATGACCCAATACGCTCCTTTCTTTACGGGAGAGATATCATTGATTTTAAAAGTAAGTGTTCCTGATTCGTTTTTAGTAGGATACCCTCGCTTGTAATTTGCTAAGGTCTGATCCCAACCATAAGTAAGACCACTGCTGCCATAAAACTTTAGGGAATCACTCTTCCAGTACCCTTCCATAAAACCTTCCAGGTCGTTAGCAGACCAGGCCTTTTCCTGGGCTTTCATAACGGCCAGAATAGCTGCTTTATCTTTTTTGATGTTTTGACTAAACCCAGTTGCCAGACAAAACAATAAACCGAGTGTAAAATATATAGACTTCATGGTAAGACTTTTTAGTTAAGATGCGGTAAATGCTCAAAGAACAATTTTACAAAAATTTAAGGTATGAAAGCAGGTTGTTTACGACTAAGCCATAGTGATCAACCCCCTGTGAAGAAATGTAAAGTAGAATATTAATCATTAAACAACATCAGGATGGCTTTTCAAATTAAAAAAATAAATGCGATATACTTCGTTAAAGGGAAGTATAATCCTTGTCATGCTCAGGAGATTACACTATTTTTTAAACAAATCATTCAGTCTGGAGAACGTGTTTTGATCCGTATGGACGAACTACTGGATACAGATGGATCATTTATACAGGAATTAAAACGTTTAAAACGTAATTTGTCAAACCCTGATACATTGCGTTGGTATAAACGAGAACGTTAATTTGCCAGAATTTTCACTTCATTAGAGCTACTTGTTAAAGTAACTCATCTTTTCAAAATTTCCATTCGTCGAAGGAAAACATACCATTCGTCGAAAGTTAACCCCTTTTTTATATCGTTAAACCGATCTTTGGTAATCACTAAAACAGGGACATGCATACTCTTTCTTTCCTTTTGATCGAAGACGATCAAATTGAAACTATAAAATTTAAACGCGTACTAAGTACCTTTGAGCAGAAACATAGGCTCATTGAGGCGGAGAATGGTGAAGAAGCGCTCCATTATTTACAATCAGACCAAGAATTGCCTGATGTTATTTTGTTAGATCTCAATATGCCCAGAATGAATGGGATTGAGTTTTTAAAAACATTAAAGACAGATGATACGATGAGGTATATTCCTGTAGTTATTTTAACTACATCCAATAACCATCAGGATGTATTAGAGAGCTATACCGAAGGCGTTGCAGGATATATCTTAAAACCATTGCGTTACGAGGATTATAAAACTAAAATACGCGTATTGATCGATTACTGGATGCATAACGAATTTTTTAAACCTTAGGATACATGAAAGGCATAGTATTTACAGAGTTTTTGGACTTGGTAGAAACCAAATTTGGACTAGAAGTTGTCGATGAGATTATTGAGACCGCACAGCCTGCTTCTGGAGGGATATACACGTCCATAGGCACCTATGATTTTGCAGAGATGCTAAGTCTTTTACAAGCCTTAAGTGCAAAAACCTCCTTGTCTATCGATGATTTATTACGGGTGTATGCCGACCATTTCTTCGCAGTTCTTAGAGATAGTTATCCCGGGCTTATTGAACGCTATGAAGATCCTATTTCGCTCTTAGCATCTATAGAAGACCACATACATGTAGAAGTGCAAAAGATTTATCCTGACGCAGAATTACCTACCTTTGAAATTGTCGAAAGAACGGCTAATAGCCTGATTATGATTTACACATCCAGTAGAGCGATGTATAGTTTTGGGTTGGGATTAATGCATCAGGCCTTTGGTCATTTCAATAAAAAAGCTGAAATTTTACTTGAAAAGATCAAACCCGATGGGACCGAAGTAAAATTCAGTATAACGCAAATTGACAGCTGATAGGATAAAAATATTAGAACGAGCACTGGTTCGTGAGCGTGCCGCTCGTAAGGAAGCCGAACGCATCTTAGAAGAAAAATCAGCCGAACTGTTTACGCTTTCGCGAAAGCTAAAACAATCCAATGAACAGTTAAAGAATGTATTGAGTCAGCGTAACTCAGAATTGCAAGGCGTTTTTGACAACCTTGTAGATGCTTATGTGCTGATGAATACTCAAGGCGAAGTCCTAAAAATGAATGATGCTGCCATAGACCTTTTTGGTTATAATCCTGCCGAAGAAATTATTAATGTAGCCAATCTTATATACAAAGAAGATATCAGTTATGCCATGACCTCTTTTGAGAGCTTACTTCAGAACGGTTTTTTTACCGATTATCAAGCTCGGGTATATACCAAACATAAAGAAGTACGTACGGTACACATTAATGCCAGTTTGATCTATGATAATGATAAAAAACCAGTTGCCGCTCAAGGTATTGTTCGGGATATTACGGACGAACTAGAATCTAAGCGCATTTTTGAAGAGCAAAAGCAACAATTGCAAACCATCGTTGAAAATTCCAGTCTGGGAATTGTATTAACCTATTATGGAACTATTGTACAGAGCAATAAAGCCTTTCAGGAATTATTGGGATATACCGCCGAAGAATTATTGGAACTTTCGGTTAAAGATGTTTCTGCTAAGGACAAGGTGGAAGAATCTATTCAACAAATGGAACAACTCAATAAAGGCGCTATTGATCAGTTTACGATGAATAAAAAATATATTAAAAAAGATCGCACTCACGTATGGGCACGAACTAATGTTTCTGCCGTACGCAATGTAGATAAAAGTATACGTTTCCAAATTGCATTAATAGAAGATATCACCGATGAACTTGCTGCAGAACAGCGACAGCAAGTACTGATGGCAGATTTAGAAAAAAGTAATAAAGACTTGAGTGATTTTGCGCATATTGTATCCCACGACTTGAAATCACCACTGCGTAGTATGGATGCTCTTATAAACTGGTTAAGAGAAGATTATGGAGATTCCTTTGATGAGGGAGCTAATGAAACCTTTGAGTTATTATTAGAAAAAGTCTTTAAAATGGATCACTTGATCGAAGGAATACTACAATACTCCAGTATTGATAAAAAAAGTGTGGGACGACAACCTATCAATACACAGAATATCGTAGATGACCTGTTGCGTATTTTATTTATTCCAGATCATGTGACCATCCAGATTGTAAAACCCCTACCCGTTATTTTAGGAGATCACTATCGCTTGCAACAACTCTTTCAGAATATTCTGAGTAATGCAATCTCTGCTATGGATAAGGAAAAAGGGGAGATTACAATCGATTATGAAGAAGCTTCGGAGTACTGGACATTTAGTATTCAGGATAACGGTAAAGGAATACCTGAAAAATACCGTAAAAAAGTATTTGAGATGTTTGAGTCTATTGATGGAGATAAAAAATCTACAGGTATTGGACTGTCTATTGTAAAAAAGATTATAGATTATTATAAAGGAACTATGCATTTAAATTCTGAAGTAGATGTAGGAACTACCTTTTCCTTTACGATTCCCAAATGACAATAGACTGATGACTGAAACCCCAAATCTAGATTATTTTAATGCCATCGCAGCTGGCGATGCTACCTTGCTGAATCGTTTGATTCATATTGCAAAAGAAGAATTTCCTTTGGAGAAAGGACATTTTCTCGAAGTTTTTGAGGCTAGAGACTTTCAAAAAGCAGCGGCGGCAGTGCATAAGCTCAAGCATAAGATCAATATCTTTGGACTGGATAAAGGATATAGTATTGCTGCTCGCTTTGAAAATGAACTTCGTCAGAAAGAAACCCATTCCTATTCGGAATTTTTAGGTATTTTAGACCGTATAGAAACCTACTTAACAGTGATTTGACCTATGATAAAAAGTATTATTGTCGATGATGAATTGATGGCAAGAGAAATCCTTCTTGCGCTATGTGAACAGCATGAAGCTATTGAAGTGGTTGCCACTCTTCCTAATGCGATTGAAGCCATCAAGTTTTTAAATAAAGAAAGTGTGGACCTGATTCTTCTAGATATTCATATGCCAGATTTTACGGGTTTTGATTTTATTCAATCCCTTAAAAATCCACCCAGAGTGGTGATGACTACTTCCGATACTAATTTTGCGCTTACAGCTTTTGAATATGATTGTATTGTAGACTACCTGGTGAAACCTATCACTTTTGAACGCTTTTCAAAAGCGATTCAAAAAGTAGAGGCTCTGGGAGAACTCACTCCAGTTGATCAGAGTGTGCCATCTAAGACTTCAAAAGATACCATAGGAAAGGAACTCTATGTCAATATAGATCGACGTTTAATCAAAATCAATTTTGAAAGTATTTATCTTATTGAAGCAAAAGGAGACTATATTCTTATCAAAACCGATGATAAAAACTACACAGTACATTCTACCTTAAAGAAGATTGAAGAAAAACTACCAGATCACAGTTTTCTCAAAATTCATCGTTCCTATATTATTAATATCAAACGTATTATTGATATTGAGGATAATAGTGTATTGATTGAACGTGATGTTATTCCCATAAGTCGGGCAAATCGACCCGAATTGATGAAACGATTGAATTTATTATAGCTTTTTAAAAAGTTATCTATTTGTTAATTAACATTTTAAACTCATCTTATTTTTGATCAATTGACTAAATTGAATACATAATCATTAAAAATTATTATTATGTCAAAAGGAAATTTAAATTTAGGAGATTTTCAAAAATTAAGTAAGGAGGAGCAGAGAAACGTCTCAGGAAGTTTATCTGCTGCTACTACTTGTAATACACCCTATTTTATATCTAATGGTGTTTGCGAACCAGGGGATTTTCCACATCCTACTCTTGGGCATTGCGTTTGTTGCTCTGCATAAGGAAAGTATAAAGTGAGCTTCGGCTCGCTTTTTTTATTTTAAAGGAGCAATAAAACCATTCGCCGACAGCTATCTACCATCCACCGAATTATCCTATAAATAAGCGCTTTACAACCCTAGATTTGCTTCAGTAATTAAAAAACACTGAAGTCATGAATACAAATTTACTTTCCACTAGAAGTCTATTAGTATATACTTTTTTTTGCTTATTTATTAAAACAAGCTTCGGGCAGGACATTCCTTTTGATTGTGAATACAATGCCTATTTATTTCAATATAATGATGTATATGCTGTTGACCTGGCTTCAGGGAGCTCTTATCTCGTAGCAGAAAATGTAACTCCAGGAACCATTAACGCGGCTGCCTATAATCCAGCTGATGGATTTATATGGGGTTCTCTCAGCAGTCCTTCTAAAACTGTTGTCCGTATCGGAAAGAACTTTGATACTTTAGAATTCTATATTGATGAACTTCCTACTTCAAACCGCTATGTTGGTGATGTGAGTGCAGATGGCGTGTATCACCTTAAAGGAGGTGGGACGACCTACTATAAAATAGGCGTTGATCCAGATTCAAATAATTATGGTCAACATATAGAGACCCTCAACTTATCCCAAAATATCAATGTCCATGATTGGGCTTTTAATGCGGTGGATGGTTTTCTATATACCGTAGAAAAAGGCTCCAATATTCTATATCGGATTAATGGAGATACTGGAGTAATGGAATCCCTAGGTGAAGTACCTATTTTATCAGGATTGAATTATACCTATGGTGCCGTGTATTTTGATGCGTCAGGACGTTTTTATGTGTCAGCAAATCAGACTGGTACCGTTTATGTGATCCAGAGTGTACAGGATATTACGAGCAGTGCAGATATGGAATCCAATCTGTTTGCCTTTGGGCCTTCAAGTTCACAAAATGACGGTGCACGTTGTCCTACAGCTCCCGTGCCACAGGAAATTTGTGATAATGGAATTGATGATGATGGAGACGGTCTGATAGACTGTGAAGACCCGTCCTGTTCCGGTTATGGAGAATGTGAAGTCATCGATCCGGAGGCTGCAAGTGCTAACGATGGAGGTTTGGAAAGTAATAATCGTTTATCAGAAGCCATTAATAAGCGCAATTTTGATCGAGCGCGATCAGGATACACCTTTGATAGAGCAACGGCCACACGCATACAGAAAACCACAGATTACGGACAACGTAATGCCGATAATACGATTCAATTAACCGACTTTATCCCATTGGATATTATAGGGGAAGATGCTGTGATTGATGCCACACCAAATGACTTGACAGCAATCACTAATGCCACAGAGGTTTATGGTGTAGATTATATCCGTAATGAACAAGCTGTAGCTTCAGTACTCGCATTAAAAACAGAACAAGGCGTCTATGAACATACCAAGTATATCTGTGACCGTTTACTCGGTGCGGAACTGATCTCTGTATCCACTATAGAAATTAACGAACAACCTTTTATCAAAGCCCTAATTCGCAATACTGATAATACGGTGGAGTTTGTACTAAGCCTTTCGGCGAAAATAGATGATGGAGATACCCAATTTGGTGTGGATAGTCATTGGAATCTCGATCAGTACGACCCTGAAGCCGACTATTATAATTTCCAGATTTGGTCTAATTCTATTGATGATTTGTATCAATTAGGACAAGAAGTATTACACCTATTGGATGCAGAACGCCCAATAACATCCTATGAATTAAGTACACCACCTACCGTTTTTGTACGGAAAGGAAGCTATCATAACGGGTCGCTAGAGCTGGAATTGGTTAATACCAATCAAACTGAAACTGTAAATCTGGATGCCGGACTACGCGCTACCGAAACCAGTAATGTGGTCACCGACAATATGACGATCAATCTTAATGGAGATTATCTAGTGACCACCACCATAGAAACCGGAGCCTTATTTGATATCGGTTTTAGAGTGGGAGATGGTGTTAACACGCCAGATGATTTGTTTATGTCCGACGGTCCCTGGGGACTGGATGATTCGCAAGCGTCTACAACAGTAAACACCTATGAAGTGACCTCTAATACAATCACTTTTGAGGTTGACGAATTTCCTATAGAACGCAATGTGACCATGAATGCCACCACGAGTACCTATGTAGGTGTCTATAGAGCATTAACCCCACGTTTTATGCCGGTAGATATATCAACCTATAACAGCTTTAAGTTTAATGCTGGAGGTACTGGAAACCTACAAATCACTTTTGTCAAGCAAGGAGTGACCGCCTGGGAAGACCAGATGCATCATACCATTGCCTTAAACGAAAACATACAGGACTATACGGTTGCTGTAGCAGATTTTACAGCACTAGATGGAACGGTCCAGTCTTTGGATGATGTCATGACTATAGTCTTTACGATGACGTCTGAAGACGGAACACCGACCTATAAAAATATGGAACTACAAAACCTACGTCTATCGATGGATAGTGTCCTGGCACTCCACGATAATGACCCCCAAATCATATTGAATAATTTCCCAAATCCTTTTTCTGATACGACCACGATCCCATTGCCTGCGACCACATCATCCCTACTGATGACGGTTTATGACATAACGGGTCGGGTCGTTGACGAAAGAAGTTTTAACCCACAAG
>CAZPTJ010000101.1:8988-11339 GCA_964589085.1 uncultured Flavobacteriaceae bacterium
AGCAGTTCGACGGGCTCACTGTGACAACGATAAAAAGATAAAATATCATCCTAAAGAAGGCCTGTTCGGTACTCACTGGAGGAAAGCAGCACGAGTATGACAGGCTTTGGGATGATCAACGATCATAGTAGTTGTTTTTTTTCATACGTAGTTTTTTGGTTAATGCGGACCACTCTCAGCAATGGGGGTGGTTTTTTGTGAAACAATAGTTGATAAGTTATTTTAGATTTGGTGAAAAGAACAGTTTTCTAATCTTTATATTTAATAATATTGTAACCATTGTTTAATGTTGTATAACATGGTTATAAAAGAATATTATTCCCTCTCAGAAGTCGCGGAACTTGTTGGAAAAAGTAAAGAAACACTTCGTAGATGGGATAGAGAGGGTAAGTTTAATGCTGTTCGAGAGCCTATGAGTAATTATAGGGTTTACAAAAAAGAACAAGTACAATCATTACTTGATTTGTTTTCTGAAGATGATAAAGTTGATCAGGTAGATAATACCGCAATTCCTAATAATGAATATAGAGTACTTGAACTATTTGCAGGTGCTGGCGGTTTGGCAATTGGATTGGAGAGGGCTGGCATTAAATGTGTTGCTCTAAATGAGATTGATAAATGGGCTTGCCAAACCTTAAGAGAAAACAGACCCAATTGGAATGTCTTAGAAGGGGATATTAAATCATTCTCATTCCAAAATTACAGAGATCAGGTTGATGTTGTGACTGGTGGATTTCCTTGTCAAGCTTTTAGTTATGCTGGAAAAAAACTTGGTCTTGAAGATGCACGAGGAACGTTATTTTATGAATTTGCCAGAGTTGTTCAGGAAGTTAATCCACTAATTTGTGTAGGTGAAAATGTTAGAGGTCTATTATCTCATGATAAAGGAAAAACTCTCAATGGTATGATATCTATATTGGATGAAATAGGATATCGAGTAATGCCTGTCAAGGTTTTGAAAGCAATACATTATAAAGTTCCTCAGAAAAGAGAACGACTCATTTTGGTTGGTGTTAGAAAAGATATTGAAATCGATTATGAATATCCCAAACCACATCAGAAAATTTATAACTTATCAGATGCTTTAAAAAAAGGGGATTTATATAAAAGTAATGTTCCAGAATCAGAAGGATCTAAATACCCCAAACATAAAAAAGAAATTCTAGATTTAATCCCGCCTAAAGGGTACTGGAGAGATTTGCCTATCGATTTGCAAAAATCGTATATGGGAAAAAGCTTTTATTTAGGAGGTGGAAAGACAGGAATGGCAAGAAGAATTGGCTGGGATGAACCTAGCTTAACGCTTACTTGTAGTCCTGCTCAAAAGCAAACAGAACGTTGTCATCCAGATGAAACAAGACCATTTACTGTTCGAGAATATGCTAGAATACAGACTTTTCCGGATGAATGGCAGTTTATGGGATCAGTTTCTCAACAATACAAACAGATAGGTAACGCGGTTCCCTGTAATTTGGGACAGGAAATAGGATATTCAATAATAAGTTTTTTAAACAAATATTATTTGAATTTAAAGAGATCAGAAGTTTTAATTTCTTCAGCAAGTGCAGTATAACCTTTAATAAAAAAGTCTTCTATGTCTATATCTAGGATCATAATATCTAAATTTGAAACTAGTTTTTCATAGAACTTTGGATAACCAGTAATGCGATGCCAAAACGCTTCACCTATAATGACAGGGAATTGTTTGTCAATTTTTTTGTAATGTCGACTCAATTGATTTTCCTCACCATAAAGTACACCTAAAATTAAATCTGAATTATTAAGATTCATTGAATTTGTTCTGGCCAAATTTGTGACTGTTGTAAACTTTCTTAATATGGGAAAAACATCTTCAGAATTAATAGTGTTAGGTCCTGATTTTAATTGACACCATTTTTTTCTTTGATCGATTTGATCAATAAATTCGATATCCATGCCTTGTATAAGCGATCCTTCAGCAAGATTAAGCTCTACAAACATATTTTGAATTCTTGTGCCAAAAGAAGTATTAATAGAGGTTCCTAGTATTCGAGGATAATATAGTGCTTTAGCAATTCCAAGTGGAGTAAAATTTCCTTCTAGTACCTTAGATAAGTATTTAACAATAATCGGATTTATCTTATAGGATTTTAATTTTGAGTGAGTTTTTAAAGCATTTTTTTTATGATTTTCAAAAATTTGGTCTTTGAAATAACTTGTTATAGTTTCTAATAATTTGATTTCATTCATTTTATAAATATAGGTTTTCAAAAATGAATTATAAAGAGGTCGTTATTATTTCTGGTTTTTCGTCAATCTCCACCCCAATCGCACCCCAAAATCCATAAACTCAAATCCTGTTGCTGTCGCAG
>CAZPTJ010000102.1:0-11136 GCA_964589085.1 uncultured Flavobacteriaceae bacterium
TTTTGGCAACCCCTTACGCATATGTTTATGCATGATATGGCAAGTCCAATGCACCTTATATTTAATATGTATGCCTTATGGGCTTTTGGCGGACCAATAGAACAAGTTTTGGGTCAAAAGAAGTTTGTTTTCTTTTACTTTTCTGCTGGATTTGGAGCGGCACTCATCCATTCATTAGTTAATTACTACGACTTTCAATCGGCATATCAAGTGCTTATAGAATCTGGACTATCTGCTAGTGATATAACCAAAGCTATTGAAGATGTTGCACGATCAGGTAGTTATTATCCAAACCCTAATGTTCCTGTAGAAATTTATGAAAGATTATTCAGTTCCTATCTTGTTCCTGCGGTAGGAGCTTCAGGAGCCATCTACGGTGTCCTTGTAGCTTTTGGTGTTGTATTTCCAAATATGGAGTTGATGCTTTTATTCATCCCTGTTCCTATAAAGGCTAAATACTTTATTCCAGGACTAATCATTATTGATTTGTTTTCTGGACTTACTGGATTTTCTGTTTTTGGGCAAAACATTGCAAATTGGGCGCATATAGGAGGAGCACTGTTTGGATTTATCATGATCTGGTATTGGAAAAAAAATAGTTTTAATAATAATCGTTTGTATTAAAATGGCGGCAAATTCATTATATACACAATATAAAACAGCAAATGTCGCGATCAAATTGATCGTTATTAATGTTGCAATTTTCCTCTTTTTTACGTTAACCAATTGGTCACTTCAAAGCTCAGGAATTGGATTGCAGTCTTGGTTTGTATTACCTAGTGATTTCTCAAAGTTGATTGTACAACCCTGGGGAATTATTACCTACGCTTTTTTACACGGAGGATTTTGGCATATCCTATGGAATATGGTGTTTCTATATGTTTTCTCTCAATATGTCTTGAATTTATTTTCCGAAAAAAGATTATTGACCTTATATTTTTTAGGAGCTATTTCTGGAGGAGTACTTTTTGTGTTGGCGTATAATCTTTTTCCCGTGTTTTCAAGAAATTTAGGATTTCTTTTAGGGGCATCTGCTGCTGTAAACGCAATTATTGTATTCATTGCTACCTACACTCCAAATTCACCGATACGTATTCTGATTTTTAATTTGAAATTATGGCATATAGCGGCATTTGTGGTTTTAAGAGATTTATTGACATTGGATATCTCTGATAATGCCGGAGGACTTATTGCTCATTTGGGAGGTGCTGCCTTTGGATATGTCTATGCTTTACAATTAGCCAAGGGGAACGATATTGGTTTATGGTGGGAACGTATTATGGATTCGGTAACCTCATTTTTTTCAGGATCTTCAACTAAATCAAAAAGAACAGGCGACAAGCGCTCACGATCTAAAATGCGTACGGTTCATAAAAAACAAACGACAACAAGCACTTCAAAAGGACGTTTAAATAAGACAGAACAACAGCAAAAAATTGATGCTATTCTGGATAAGATCAGTAAAAGTGGTTACGATAGTCTTTCAAAAGCTGAGAAGGATTTTTTATTCAAAGCAGGTAAGGAATAAACGATATACCCTGCTAATTCTTAAATAATCAATCAATTTAGTGAGAAAATTGAGTTTTTTTGGAAAAATGATTTTTGTACTCAATAGTCTATTAGTTGTTTGTACGCTGTTCACCTATTTCCTTTCCTACATCCCACCCAGTTGGTTTCCAAAATTATCGGCACTTACTTTGATTGTGCCTGTTCTTATTGTACTTAATGTTTTGTTTTGTTTATACTGGTTATTACGTTTTAAACGACAGGCGCTTCTTTCTGGTATAATTTTAATTGTTGGAATTGGTCAAATCAAAGAGTTGTATAAATTTACAAAGGAAACACAATCTTTAGTTGATAATAGATCTACCATTACCATTTTGAGTTATAATGTAAAATCGTTTAACCATAAGGGCTGGATGAAAGGAGAAGATCTAGATGAAAAAATTATTGCCTTTTTAATAGAACAGAATGCAGATGTAATCTGTCTTCAGGAGTATCAAGCTGATTATGGTTTGCCACAAGATATTTATCCTTATCAATATAAAAAACTGACAAGTGAGAAATTTAAGTTTGGACATATTATATATTCTAAATACCCGATAATAAATAGTGGATCTATAGATTTCCCAAAATCTGGGAATAATATCATCTACGCAGATATTAAATTAAAAAATGACACTATAAGAACGTATAATGCTCATTTACAGTCTTTTGGGGTGTCTTCAGATTTTAATGATTTACAAGAAGATTCTGATAGATTTTTGAGACGTGTAGCTTTAGCAATGACCAAGCAGGAGACTCAGGTTGATTTATTTTTAAAACATGAAAATACCAGTCCTTATCCGGTTATTTTGGCTGGTGATTTCAACAATAGTGCTTTTTCATATACCTATCGAAAAATGAAGGGTGAGAAAACAGATGCTTTCGCGAAAGCAGGTAAGGGCCTTGGTAGAACGTTTAATTTTGATTTTGTACCTCTTCGTATTGATTTTATATTGACAGATCCGGAATTTGTGATATCAGATTTTAAGAATTATAGAATCAAATACTCCGATCATTACCCGGTAATGAGTATACTGCAACTTAAATAGAAGAGTTAAAAAGAAAACTCCAAATCTTCCAGGTAATTTAAAGTATTAGGGCCTTCATTAAATAGTAAATCCAGAACGGATAAATTTGATAAAAAACCGTGCTTATCCTGAAAAAGCTGATGATACATTTTCAAATTATAAACAGGCTCTTTTTTAGCGCTTTCCAGTGTTCTTAAATCCAGAATTGCTGGATTTTTTTCATAGGAATCAGTAAAAGAATAGGAGGGTTCCATCTGAAGACAATCTAATACGACTTTGTGTGCCGATAAATTAAAGTCCATCAATTTTTCGAAAGTCATATGATATAAGGGATACAATTGATCCTCATAATACTCAAAAAAAGGGGAAGTCTGATAAGCTACTTTTAAAGAACGCCAGTGATCACGTTGCCAGTGAAATTTATTTTCGATACACACATCTGCGGTACGTTGATGTCCTTCTTTGTTTTTACTATGTATAATGGGAATGTTTAACTGAAGTGCCCCAGTGGCTGTTGCGATCTTTGTACGGGTGCGATACGATTGTTTTTGAAAATTATCACAAACTTCAAAAACGATAGCTTCTGCCTGAACATAGGCAGCATAAAAAATAATATTTCCAAAATATGCTGGATGCAGAAGCGTCATAATTGGCATGCCATATTATGCCTTATTAGTCTTTCTTTTTTTCCAAATCGTATTTCCTACAAAATATAGTGCTAAAAGAATCAAGAAGTGTACAAAATAGCTTTTGGTTTCTCCTGAACCACTCACTGTAGTAAATACACGATCCCAACGTATTCTATTAAAGAATCCACTTTTTTTACCGTCAAGACTAAACCAAACAAAAACCGGCTTTCCTACTACATGATTCCAAGGCACATAGCCCCAGGCACGAGCATCTTGAGAATTGTGACGATTATCTCCCATCATCCAATAATAATCTTGTTTAAAGGTATACTCATTAAGTGGAGAGCCATTTAATAATACCTGATTTCCTTGTGTAGTGATTTTTTGTTCAATACCCATTTCTGATCCTTCATAGGCTTCTATAATACGTTTATAGAAGGGAAGCGATTCTGGAGTAATAGCTACAGTTTTTCCAGCTTCCGGAATATAAATAGGACCAAACTCATCGATATTCTGATTGTTTCTACTGTAAAAAGGGAATAAACTCTCTGAGCCTAATCCTTCCGGAAACTTTGTTCGTTTCAATACTGGAATATTAGAATTGTTTTTCAATTTTTCGTAAGCTGCATCGGTAAGTTGTATATTATATCGATATTGCCCTTTTGTAGCACCTTGTAAAGGATAAGAAATATCAGATATGTTATAACGATCTGCATAAAATTCTGTTGGGATATTAGTATATTGTCCACCAGAAACTACTGTTAATAGTTCATTAGATTCTAGCTCATAACTGAATTGTAATTTTGCTCTATCTGGTAATGCATTCTTTGTTCCATTGATATATACATAACCACCTCGTACTTCCAAAGAATCTCCTGGTAAACCTACACAACGCTTTACATAATTAGATTTTTTGTCAATAGGTTTATATGCACTGGTCTTATTTCTGGAACCTGGCGTAATATCAACAAGAGTATCAACAGGCCAGCTAAAAACTACAATATCATTACGTTTTATCTTCTGAAAACCAGGAAGCCTGAAATAGGGGAGTTCTGGCCAACTGGAGTATGATTTAAATTTAGGCGTAAGCTTGATGTCAGTTTTTGGTACAGGTATTGAAGGAACCGTATCATGCAACATAGGCATGGCAATAGTTGTCTTAGGAGCTCTTGCTCCATAATGAAATTTACTCACGAAGAGATAATCACCTACTAATAATGTCTTTTCTAAAGAAGATGTAGGGATGGTAAAGGGTTGCATGAAATAAGTGTGAACCAATGTAGCAGCAACTACAGCAAACAAAATAGAACTTACCCATTCTCCATTTGTGCTTTTGGGCATAATATCACGATCATGAATATAAGGAGCGTCAGTTAGGTAATTAACATAATAGATATAAAAGCCTAAAGTAAATATCACCAGTGCAGTATCCTTATACGTTCTAAAACCAAAACTACGAATAGTCTCTACCCAAACGACCAAAAGCATAATTAGCTGAACAATAGGAATAAATAATAAAAGTACCCACCATTTAGAGCGATTAATGATTTTCATTAATACCACAGCATTATATACAGGAACAGCGGCTTCCCATGCCTGACGTCCCGCTCGTACATATAATTTCCAGGTTCCTAAAAAATGAATAACCTGTACTACTAAGAAAAATAAAAGCCACTGTGTTAATGTCATAATGAATGTGTTTGTGCTGATGAGTGCTACACTACGATTGTATGTTACGGTATTAAGAAATATTTAAAACATCGCGCATCGAAAATACACCTTTTTTCCCAATGATCCATTCCGCTGCAATGACGGCACCGAGCGCAAATCCTTGTCGAGAATGTGCCTCATGTTTTATTGTGATATCATCTATAGTACTATGATGTGTTACCATATGTGTTCCCGGAACTGTACCAATGCGTTTAGACGCAATAGGAATGCTGTTTTTTTCTGTTACCAATGTCTGATCAATTAATGACCAGTTAGAATAAGCACTTTGATCTATGATACCTTCGGCTAATGTTATGGCCGTGCCACTCGGAGCATCCAATTTTTGTGTATGATGAATCTCCTCAATATGTGTCCTATATTCATTATAAGGGGCAAGCAATTGTGCTAGACGTTGATTGATCTCAAAAAATATATTGACGCCTACACTAAAATTAGAAGCATATAAAAAAGTCCCTTCCTCTTTAAGACATAAATCAACTATATGTTCATAATCGGAAAGCCAACCTGTCGTGCCCGAAACTATAGGAATATGGTGTGATAAACAATTGGAAATATGAGATGTGGCAATTTCGGGAATACTAAAATCTATGGCAACATCTACAGAAACATCCTCCAAAGAATAAGAGTCCGTTCTACCTACTTTTAATGCAATAGTATGTCCACGATCTATTGCAATTTTTTCAATGGCTTTCCCCATTTTTCCGTAACCTAAGAGTGCAATATTCATTTGCTTAATCGATAAGAAAGTCTGACTCCATAATTTATTTGTCCCCGTCTATAATCATCAATATAGATATTAGGGGATAGAGAAAGATCTTCACTAATACTGAATTGAGAGAGGTGAGCATCAACATTTGCTTCTAGTACCTGTAAGAGATAGATGCCAGCTGTAACAAGAATAGCAAGATCTCTACGTCTTCTAAAAAAGTCCTGAGCGTCTATAAGACCATCCAAATCAAAGACCTCAACAGGTTGATTTGTGACCTGGTCTATTACTGTAAATTCATCAGGTCGCCCAGCAATACGATTCCGTAAAGCGGTACGAAAACGCTGAAACTCATTATTATTATCAATAATAAAGAAAGTACCCGTTCCCAATGCGCCATATACTATAGGAATTTTCCAATAGTCCTTGTTATAGGCTTGTCCCAATCCCGGTAAAACAGCAGAATAGAAGGCCGCCTTAGCCGGACGAAGCGCATCCTTTTGTGTGAGTACGACATTTTCTTTTTCTGCAGAGATGATTCGCTCGTCTTCAAGAATACCTTCATCTTCTTCCTGTGCATACATACTTCCCGAAAGTATTGCAAACAGCAGCAACAACAGACTTTTAAATATGATCTTTTTATTTAGCACTATTAATCAACTTCTTAATGCGATTAAAATCTTCTTCTGAAGAAAACGGAATGGTAATACGTCCATTGCCCTTTCTGGAAACTTTAACGTCAATTTTAGCACCAAAATATGCTGCAAAATCCTTAACCCCTTTTTGAATAAACTTTGGGAGCTCTTCTTTTTCAGGCGTTTCAATCACCGCTGTTTTATGGTAATTTTTAACCAGAGCTTCAGTTTGCCTTACAGATAGTTTACTGAATATAATTTTTTCATAGATATCGAGTTGATCTCCTTTATTCTCAATATTAATCAATGCTCTTCCATGCCCCATACTTATAAAGCCATCACGTATCCCCGTTTGAATGATAGGATCCAATTTTAATAATCTCAGATAGTTGGTAATTGTGGATCTGTTTTTCCCAACACGTTCACTCAATTGTTCCTGAGTTAGATTAATTTCATCGATAAGGCGTTGATATGAAAGAGAAATCTCAATTGGATCCAGATCTTGGCGTTGTATATTCTCAACCAATGCCATTTCCAAACTCTCCTGATCATTGGCAATCCTTATATAAGAGGGGATAGTTTTATTTCCTAAGAGCTTAGAAGCGCGATAACGACGTTCTCCAGAGACTAATTGATATTTATTAAAGCCTAATTTGCGAACAGTAATTGGCTGTATAACTCCCAACTCACGAATTGAAGAGGCTAGTTCTTTTAGTGTAGCTTCATTAAAATTGGTGCGTGGTTGGAAAGGATTAACTTCAATAGTTTCCAGATCAAGCTCAACAATATTTCCAACAACTTTATCGGCATTTTTGTCTGAAGCATTTTGAATATCGTTTTCAGGATCCTTTAATAGCGCCGATAAGCCTCTTCCTAATGCTTGTTTTTTTGTTGCTTTGGCCATAATTAACTAGCATTTTTTGTGATGAGTTCCTGCGCCAAACTTAAATAATTGGAAGCACCTTTACTCGCAGCGTCATAATTGATGATACTTTCCCCATAACTTGGTGCTTCACTTAATCTAACATTGCGCTGTATGATGGTTTTAAAAACCATCTCATTAAAATGTTTTTGTACTTCTTCTACTACCTGATTGGAAAGACGTAATCTTGAGTCATACATGGTCAATAATAAACCTTCTATGTCTAATGCTTCATTGTGTATTTTCTGTACACTCTTGATTGTATTTAATAATTTACCTAAGCCTTCCAGAGCAAAATATTCACATTGTATAGGAATAATAACAGCATCTGATGCGGTTAAAGCATTAAGCGTCAATAACCCTAAAGATGGAGCACAATCAATAATAATGTAATCATAGTCATTCTTTAAATGACGTATGGCTTTTTTCATCATATACTCACGCTCTTCTTTATCGACAAGTTCAATTTCGATAGCGACAAGATCAATATGCGCAGGAATTAAATCTAAATTGGGAGAAGAAGTGTTTAGAATAGCATCTTCAGCTCCGCTGGTATGTTCTAACAATTGATATGTGCCTGTTTCAACGGCATTAACATCTATACCTAAACCTGAGGTTGCATTTGCTTGAGGGTCAGTATCTATGAGCAATACTTTTTTTTCTAATACGCCTAGAGAAGCTGCAAGATTTACAGATGTAGTGGTTTTTCCGACACCACCTTTTTGATTGGCTATAGCAATGATTTTACCCATAAAGATCAGCAGACATTTAAAAAGTAAAAATACGATTTAATATGGGTATTCAAAATGCACTAACCGAAAAAGGCTACCCATAGGGATAGCCTTTAAATTTTAGAAATAAATCTTGTTTTTTTATTCTTCTTCGGGCATTAATATTCCTAAGAAATAGTTTTCGTCCAGATATTTTTGCGCAACAGTTTGCAAATCCTTTATTGTCAATGCATTTACATTTTCTTGAAAGGAAAGAATATCTTTGTCAAAACTCTGATCTTGTTCATCTGCTGTACGCATGCTTGAGAGCCAGAAACGATTTGTTTTTTCTGCTTCCTTACGTTGAATCAGATAAGCTTCTTTTACTTTGGCAAGATCTTCGGCTGTAGGACCATTTTTCTTTATTTTTTCTACTTCATTAAGTGCCGTTTTAATAAGTCGATCTACATTTTCCGGACCACAAGGAAAAGAAATAGAGAAAGTAACACTACTGAAAGAAATTTTTGATAAACTTCCATTAGCACCACCAGTATATACACCTCCTTCTTCTTCTCGAAGTTTTTCGATAAGTTTTATAGATAAAGCTTCTCCAAGTGCGCGTATACTTAGAGCTTCTTTTTCGTTATAAGATGTTTCTTCTTCCCAGGTAATATTAACCTGACTCTTGGGATCTTTCCCGCGACGAATCACTTCTTTTTGATATACATCCTTTCGGCGAAACTCTGTAGGTTTAAAAGATTCATTGCTATTTTTTCCAGGAAGAGAAGCAAGATAAGTTTTCGCATAAGATTTAAGCTGTTCTTCATCAATATTTCCTGCAAAATAATAGTTGAAATCGCCAGCATCTGCAAAACGTTCCTGGTATTTTTTATATGCTAAATCATAGTCTGAAGCATCCAAGAGTTCTGATGTTGGTAAACCAACATATCGTGAGTTTCCTTTATTACGTAGCTTTCCAATCTGATCTTGATAATAAAACTGAGGGTTAGCCATAAGATTACCTAAAAACCCTTTTTGCTTTTGGATATACGATTTATAAGCTTCATCATCTTTATTGAGTGCTGTAAAATAAAGATGAACCATCTGGAAAAGTGTTTCCAGATCTTTAGGTGCTGCCTGACCACCAAACCCTTCACTCAAGAGAGAGATTCTAGGTTGTACACTTACTATTTTACCACTCATAAACTTCCCCATATCTGTAAGCGATAGCCCACCAATGCCGGCTTGTGATAGCCCGCCATTAGCCATAGAGGTTGCCTTTATTTCTGCATCAGAATAGAGACTGCTTCCTCCTGGACTGTAGGCATCAAAGAGAATTTCATCATTTTTAAAATCTGTCTTTTTATAGGTTACTGTGGCTCCATTGCTTAAGGTCAGTTTTGTGACTCCTATTTTTTCGTTTACTTCAGTATTTACAATAGTTCCAGCTTTTGGGAGATTCTCTATAAGCGAAGTACGTACAGCTTCATCTTCATAAGGTTTAATATCTGCAGACCCTACTTCTTTGAGTAAATTCAATACTTCATTTTCTGTTACTTGTTTCAATCCTTCTTTTTCCGGTCCAGTAAGAACAATGACTCTATTATCATCGTGGATGAAGGCATTAATGAGATCGCTTATTTCACTTAATTGGATGGTTGGTAATATCTGTTTTAGATAATCATATTGCCAGGTAATCCCTGGAATTGTTTGACCGTCAAGGTAATTAGCAACATATTGTCCGACAATACGACCACTTTCCTGTTTGTCTCTATCGTTATATTGTCGTTCTATTTGAGCAATTAAGCTCTTCTTGGCACGATCAAATTCACCTTCCTGAAAACCAAATCGCTTTACCCTCTCGTTTTCTTCTAGTAAGGCTCTAAGCGCCTTTAGTTGTTCTCCTTCGGCTGTTGTTGCAAAAGATTGATAGGCATTTTTGGTACGTGCAAAAGTGCCTCCGTAAAAGGAAAATCCAAATACAAATGGCGGATTAGCATTATTTCTTAATTCACCAAGCCTGTTATTGATAAGTGTGGAGAATAAATTTCTAACAATACTTTCTCTATAATCTTCTACTGTTTTTATCTGTTCTGCATTCTTGCGATCCTTATACAATATTTGCACCCGACTAAAAGCAGCTTCTTTATCTGCCGCTATAGCAATAAATGTTTCGTCATGATTAGGTAATTCATAGGCCTGTCTTGGTGTTGGGTTTTCAGCTGCTGGAATTTTATCAAAATGACTTTTAATTTTTTCTTCCATAGTTTCCACATCGAGATCACCTACCGCGACTACAGCCATGAGATCAGGGCGATACCATTCTCGATAATAACTACGTACGTCTTCATAAGAAAAATTTTCAAGGTTTTCTTTAGTTCCAATAGGCAGTCGATCAGCATAGCGTGAACCGTACATAATTTTGGGAAGTGTTTCACGTTGCATACGCTCTTCGGCCCCCAGGCGTAAACGTAATTCTTCAAGAACAACACCACGCTCACCATCAATGGCATCTTCAGAAAGTGTAGTATTATGAGCCCAATCCTCAATGATCTGAAATCCCTTTTCTAATTTTTCAGGATCATCACTAGGGATAGGAAGAATATATACGGTTTCATCAAAACTGGTGTAGGCATTAAGATCTGCACCAAATTTTACACCGATACTTTGCAAATAATCTACGAGATCATTTTTTTCAAAGTTCTTAGTACCGTTAAAATTCATGTGCTCCATAAAATGAGCTAATCCTAGCTGTCGGTCGGTTTCCATTATAGAACCGGCATTAACTGCAAGTCGTAACTCAACCTTGTCCTCGGGTTTTCCATTATTGCGTATGTAATAGGTGAGCCCATTGTCTAGTTTTCCTATTTTGACATTAGGATCAACTGGGACTTCTCCTGTAGGGATAGTTGTACTGGAATTAAGGTCTTTGTTTTGGCTTATTGCGACCCCTACGTAACACAATAGTCCAATTAAAAGGATGATCTTTTTTTTCATAAAATGTTGTTTTAGTGTGTGATACTTATAAAGTATCTTATTGCAAAATCCATGCACAAAAACAACGCCATTATTGAGAAAAAATTGTTAAATGTTGTTACTATACAGTAGTGTCCGATAAAAGAAAATAGACCGCTTTGCTGCTAGAAAATAGACTATAGACTATTTTTATGATGTTGATTATAGCTAAATTGATATAAAATGGCATATGATATTTTAAAAGAAAAAGTTGA
>CAZPTJ010000103.1:0-11091 GCA_964589085.1 uncultured Flavobacteriaceae bacterium
AAAAGCCTATTCACTTTGTAGATCGCGTCATCTCTGACTATAATTATTATACCCAACAATAAAAAAAAGACCTTCTAAAAGAAGGTCTTTAAAAACCTATTACATTTAATAGGTTATAAAATTTTTTAAAGGCTAATTCAAATAATTTATAATCCTAGTTGTTTTAGGTTTCGAGGTGTGGCTTATGTCGATGAAAAAACAAAAACTTTCATCTAGTATTAAACTTTAACATTATTCTAAATAAAATCCCGAAGTCCGGAACTTCGGGATTTTTAGCTCGATAACCGATAATTAACACTAACCATCAAAACGAATTAAAGGCATCGGCTTAGAGTCACTCTTATTGTATAGACGACTCATATTTCCGAGCGTTACAGTTGTAGTATTTTTTTAACTTTGTTTTATGTTAAAGTCTTTTACTTTGGTTTTAGGAGTTTCGCTAAAACCCCACAGATACTCACACCTTGCCGTGCAACGTTTAATAACTTCCAAGCATCCGGTTATTGGGGTAGGATTAAAATCGGGAACTATCGAAGAAGTTCCTATTCTAACATTTAAGGAAGCTTTCGCGAAAAGCGAACAGCCAAAAAACACAGAAGATGGTTTTCCGGATATTGATACCATAACGCTTTATATAGGCCCTAGGCATCAACCAGAATATTATGATCTTATGCTCAATATTAAGCCTAGAAGAGTGATTTTCAATCCGGGTACAGAAAATATGGAATTGATAGGACTATTACAGAAAGCGGGCATTTATGCAGAAGTTGCTTGTACCTTAGTCTTGCTTTCTACGAATCAGTACTAAACCAAGATATGTCAATGCTCCATTAAGGATAAGAATAAAGAAATTGAATTCAAATCCGAATAACGCTTTGCTATAATAGCTTATGATTCCAGCCAGAATAGGCGAAGCAATAGCGATATATGGAATTAATTTATCCTTTACCTGCCACTTCGAGAATAATCCAAAACTATATAAACCTAACAGAGGGCCATAGGTATATCCTGCAAAAGTGAATAATTTTTTAATGACACTTTCATCAGCAATGAGGTAGTTGAAGCTTAAGATCACCACCATGAGCACAAAGGACATTAAGATATGTATGCGCTTACGGATTTGAACCTGCTTTTCTACAGAGTGTTTCTTTTCGATATCCAGAATATCGATACTAAAAGAAGTGGTTAAGGCCGTTAAAGCACTATCTGCACTGGAATATGCCGCAGCAATAAGGCCTAATAAGAAGACAATAGCAAGACCAATACCCAGACCACTTTGAACGGCAATGGCAGGGAACAATTTATCTGCTTTAGCGTCTATTCCCTGTTGTTGTGCATAAGTGGTCAAGAGTACTCCAAGAACCAGAAAAACCATATTCACGATAGTTAACACGACCGTGAACCAAAACATATTCTTTTGGGCATCTTTTAAATTGCGACAGGTGAGATTTTTCTGCATCATATCCTGATCCAATCCTGTCATTACAATCGCTATAAAAGCCCCTGAAACAAATTGCTTTATAAAATGATCACCACTATTGATATCATCAAAAAAGAAAATCTGAGAATAATCACTTTGCGCTATAACATCAAAAAGAGCTGTCCCTGAAACCCCTAAAGCACCAGACACGCTATAAATAGCTACGCCTACGGCAATAAGCATAAACAAGGTTTGTAAGGTATCTGTCCAGACAATGGTTTTAATTCCCCCTTTAAATGTATATAACCATATAAGAAGGATAGTAATACTTACCGTAATCCAGAAGTCAACACCCATGGCATCAAAAACGAGTTGTTGCAATACGATAGCCACCAGATATAATCTAAAACTAGCACCCACGATGCGGCTTATAAGGAAAAAAGAAGCCCCTGTTTTATAGGCATAATACCCGAAACGACTTTCTAAATAGGTGTATATAGAAGTTAAGTTTAATCGATAATATAAGGGAAGTAGAATCAAACCAATAACCGCATAACCAACGGTATATCCTAATACAACCTGAAAATAACTAAAACTTGAGGTCTCTACCCATCCTGGAACCGATATAAAGGTGACACCAGAAAGCGAAGTCCCTATCATCCCAAAGGCAACCAGATACCAGGGAGATTGTTTACCAGCCTTAAAAAAATCAGTATTTGAACCTGATTTTCCGGTTACATAACTGATAAGCATTAAAATCCCAAAATAACCGAGGATAAGTGCTATAATATAAATGGGTTCCATACAGAAAGGATTACCTAACGAATATAGGGAAAACAAATAGTCAATGCTCCAGATTCAATCCTAATATTGTAGAATTAATGTTTGTATTTTCATACGTTTTAAGCCTAAACACTTAAGACATTTAAACTTGTATTACACCAAGATTAAAAGGTTTCTCAATAGGTTTATGGTTTGCCGCTTCAATACCAAGAGAAATCCATTTGCGGGTATCTAATGGATTGATAATACCATCGGTCCAAATGCGTGAGGCTGCATAATATGGCGAAATCTGGTCGTCGTAACGTGCTTTGATTTTATCAAATAACTCTTTTTCTACTTCGGGAGTGATTTCTTTACCTTGTTTTTTAAGTGAAGCTGTTTCAATCTGCAGTAGTACTTTGGCAGCAGAGTTTCCACTCATTACGGCAAGTTCTGCACTTGGCCAGGCCGCAATAAGTCTCGGATCATATGCCTTTCCACACATAGCATAATTTCCAGCACCATAAGAATTACCAATAACAATAGTAAATTTTGGAACCACACTATTGGATACTGCATTTACCATTTTTGCACCATCCTTAATAATTCCTCCATGCTCACTTTTACTGCCTACCATAAATCCAGTAACGTCCTGTAAAAAAACCAACGGTATTTTCTTTTGATTACAATTGGCAATAAAACGAGTGGCTTTGTCTGCACTATCAGAATAGATCACCCCTCCAAACTGCATTTCACCCTTTTTATTCTTGACCAGTTTCCGCTGATTGGCTACAATACCTACAGCCCATCCATCGATACGAGCATATCCCGTTAATATTGTTTTACCGTAACCCTCTTTGTACTGTTCAAATTTGGAATCGTCTACAATACGCTTTATGATTTCTACCATATCATATTGATCTGCTCTGGAAGCTGGGAGAATCCCAAAAATATCATCAGGATTTTCCGATGGAGGTGCAGTTTCTGATCGATTGAACCCCGCTGGAGTATAATCACCTATTTTATCAAAAATTCCTTTGATGGTATCCAGAGCAGCCGCATCATCTTTTGCTTTATAATCGGTTACACCGCTTATTTCGCAATGTGTGGTGGCCCCACCGAGTGTTTCATTATCTATGCTTTCGCCTATAGCTGCTTTTACCAGATAACTTCCAGCCAGAAAGATACTTCCCGTTTTGTCTACAATAAGCGCTTCATCACTCATAATAGGAAGATAAGCACCACCTGCAACACAACTACCCATGACCGCAGCAATTTGTGTGATTCCCATGCTGCTCATTACGGCATTGTTTCTAAAGATGCGACCAAAGTGCTCTTTATCCGGAAAAATCTCATCCTGCATCGGTAGATAAACTCCGGCACTATCTACAAGGTATATAATAGGTAAATTGTTTTCTATAGCAATTTCCTGGGCACGAAGATTCTTTTTTCCTGTTATAGGAAACCAGGCACCTGCTTTTACGGTAGCATCATTGGCTACAATGATACATTGTTTGCCAGATACATACCCTATTTTAATAACAACGCCGCCACTAGGACATCCACCATGTTCAGCATACATTCCTTCTCCAGCAAAAGCTCCTATTTCTATGCAGGCTTCTGTATCGTCTACCAGATAGTCAATACGTTCCCGGGCAGTCATTTTACCCTTAGCGTGAAGTTTGGCAATACGCTTATCTCCGCCACCTTTTTTTACAATGGTAAGACGTCTGCGCAATTCTGATAAGAGTAGTTTATTATGATCTTCGTTTTTGTTGAAGTTGATATCCATGTACTAGGTAATTATTTGACGGTTCGAATTTACGAAAATGGTCAATGATGGACTTTCTTGCATCAATAAATTATTTTCGATATTTGTAAATCACTTGTAAGTCGCTTCCGCAATAAGAGACTTACTTAATCCTTACATATGGGAATGAATAAAAATACTGTGTTAGCCTGGGCAACATTTATTATGATATTTGTTGGTTTAGGACTCATTGCTTTAGGCGCATTTCGTTATGAAGATGTTGCAGGATGGGGATTTGCTGCTGTCGGTGTTGGATTTTTTGCAATCGCCTGGGTGTTTAATGCCCTTAAGGGTCGCGTTTAATATATCATAGTGCTATCTCAAAAATTTCAAGACCTTCTCGAAGGATCATTTTCTTTTTTACTACAAAAACGATTATTAGTAGCTGTAAGCGCTGGTGTTGATAGTATGACTTTGGCAGACCTTTGCGTTAAAGCCTCATTACATATTGCCATAGCACACTGTAATTTTAGCTTACGCGAAAAGGAAAGTGATCTTGACGCCCAATTTGTCAAAGATTGGGGACAGTACCATGATATTCCTGTTTTTATGAGGATGTTCGATACAAAAGCGTATGCCAGTACCGAAAAAATATCAACCCAAATGGCTGCACGAGACTTACGCTATAATTGGTTTGATGAACTTATAAAGGCTGAAGATTTTGACTATCTGCTTACAGCACACCATGCCAATGATTCGTTGGAAACAATGCTTATTAATCTGGGAAGAGGATCGGGTTTAAAAGGTTTAAGTGGAATTCCTGAACACAATGGTAAGATCGTTAGACCTTTGTTACGCTTTTCGCGAAAGCACATCATAGAGTATGCACATACAAATCAATTAAAATGGCGTGAGGATAGCAGTAATGAAAGTACCGTATACTTACGAAACGCATTACGTCATGAGGTCGTTCCGGCCTATGAAAAGGCCATCCCGCAACTGCTGGAAAGTGTGCAAAGAACACAAGATCATTTAAGACAATCGGAGCAGTTATTGGCTGTATATACAGCAACATTGCGTAAAACATTAATGTATCCTATACATCAATTGATGGGGCCAACAATTTCATGTATTGACTTGGAAAAGTTAGAACACCATGACGTACCCAATGCCGTTTTGTATGTATTACTAGAATCCTATGGGTTTACGGCTTGGGAAGATGTTTATAGTTTGCGAACCGCCCAATCAGGGAAACAAATCTTCTCTAAGACGCACCGATTGCTTAAAGACCGTACGACATTACAGTTAATCCCATTGACTGACAATCGATCTGTTGATAGTTATACGATTAATTCACTGGAAGATCCTATAGAGGGTGATTTTGGAAAACTCAGTATAATATCATCGATTTATGAAGAGACCAATTCTCGAAACGAAATTTATGTAGCTGCAGATAGTTTAGGCTTTCCGCTGGAAATTCGTCGTTGGAGAAAGGGTGATTATTTCTATCCTTTAGGAATGAAAGGGAAGAAAAAAATTAGCAAATTTTTAAAAGATGAAAAGCTATCTTTGATGGTTAAAGAAAATATTTGGTTACTCTGCAGTAATGAACGTATTGTTTGGGTGATGGGATATCGTATGGACGAGCGTTTTAAAGTCAAGAATACTACAAATCCAATAGTTAAAATTAGGTATACCTATGATCAAGAAGAAAACCTGTAATCTTATTTTCTATATTCTGCTCCTGTTTGTAATAAATACTACAGCACAGGAGATTAATTTCTTAGGAGGAGGTCAATCACAAGTTTTAGATCCAGTTTCCTGGACTGCTAGTGTAGAACAGTTATCGGAAACAGAGTATGTTTTACATTATAAGGCAGAGATAGAAGAAGATTGGCATATCTATAGTCAAGATACCAAGGCAGGCTGGCCTTTTGGTTTTCGATTTGAAGATCAAGAAGGAAATTATACATTAGAAGGTAAAGCTCAAGAATCTGAAACCGAAACCAAGTTTGATGAGATTTTTGAAGAAAATACAACACAGTTTATTGGATATACCCCTTGGCTTGCCCAAAAAATAAGTCTGATTAATACATCCCACACAATTATTAAATCTGAAATAAGCTATCAGGTATGTAAGGAGGTTTGTATACCACAAACCTTTTATATAGTTCACGATCTTAAGAATAAGGAGGGAATTGTTTTTGAAGATTTTGATGACTATGAAAATTACGGACTTGCTTCAAAACAACCTGAGGTTAAAGAAAATAATAAAGAGCTTCAGGAAAAGGGATATGACGAAGAGGAGAACAAAGGCCTATGGACCATTTTTATATTGTCTTTTTTAGCTGGTTTAACGGCATTATTGACTCCTTGTGTATTTCCTATGATTCCACTTACCGTTGGATTTTTTACCAAACAAAGTAAGAATAGGGCTTCAGGGATAAGAAACGCCATTTTTTACGGCATATCCATTATTGCTATTTATGTAGTATTAGGATTGGCTGTAACTGCTATTTTTGGAGCAGATGCATTAAATGCCTTTTCCACAAGCGTTATTTTTAATATTACCTTTTTTATTATACTGGTCATTTTTGCAATTTCTTTTTTAGGGGCTTTTGAAATTAGATTGCCGCAATCCTGGGCAAATAATATAGATAATAAAGCAAACAAAGGTGGTCTTATCGGTATATTCTTTATGGCTTTAGCACTGGCTATTGTTTCCTTTAGTTGTACGGGACCGATAGTGGGAACAACACTGGTACAGGCAGCTTCGCAAGGAGGAATTGCGCCTGCCATAAGTATGTTTGGTTTTTCTTCTGCTATAGCAATACCTTTTGCATTGTTTGCCATGTTTCCAGGTTGGTTGAATTCATTACCAAAATCGGGAGGATGGTTAAATTCGGTTAAAGTAGTATTAGGCTTTTTAGAACTTGCATTGGCTTTTAAGTTCTTATCTAATGCAGATTTGGTCATGCAAGCTCATTTGCTGGAGCGAGAGGTTTTTATCGCCATTATCATTGCCGTACTATTCGGCTTGACTTTATACTTGTTTGGTCAAATCAAATTGCCCCATGATAGTCCAATAGCTCATATTTCTGTGGGACGTTTACTTATCGGACTACTCACTTTATCTTTTGTAGTCTATCTTATTCCCGGATTATGGGGGGCTCCTTTAAAATTAATTAGCGGATTTCCACCACCGATGAATTATAGTGAATCTCCCAATGGAGTAGGTGGAAGTAACAGTACTGCTTCAAGTGATGCAATACTTCCGGAAAACGCAAAATTTGGACCTCATGATATTATTTCTTTTACGGACTATGAAGTGGGTCTTGCTTTCGCGAAAGCACAACAGAAACCTGTTTTTATTGATTTTACAGGTCATGCCTGCGTGAATTGCCGACGTATGGAAGAACGTGTTTGGGCAGATCCAAAAATTTTGAATATTCTTAAGAATGATGTTGTTTTGATTTCGTTGTATGCTGACGCGAAGGAAAAATTGCCTGAAAGTGAACAATATACAAGCGAAACTACAGGTAAACGTATTCGAACAATAGGGAATAAGTGGAGTGATTTTCAAATTGAACGATACCAAGTAAATGCGCAACCCTATTATGTGTTGATGGATCATGAGGAATCTAATCTTAATAGGCCTGTAGGATATACACCTGATATAGAAAAATATAAAGCCTGGTTAAAAGATGGTATAGCCAGATTTAATACAAAATAATGTACTAGCTGAAGACGGTACATTCCTATTAATTACTAAAACTTAAAAGCGTGAAAAAGAAATTAACCCTATTGTCCAAACTATTATTATTGTTTGTAATGACTATTGCTTGCAAACAGGAAGTAAAAGAAAAAGAAGCAGAACAAACTCCCGCTACAAAAACTACTGAAGAAACTGTAGAAGATGTTTATGATGTAGCGGCACACTATACAAAACAAGAGGTAGATATTGAGATGCGTGATGGTATTAAGTTGCATACAACTATTTATGCACCTAAGGATACCTCAAAATCGTATCCTATTGTTATGCAACGCACGCCTTATAGTTCAAGACCCTATGGAGAAGGTGAGTTTCGCGAGAAAATAGGGCCAAACACCTATATGATGAAAGAGGGGTATATCGTCGTGTATCAGGATGTACGCGGTCGATGGATGAGTGAAGGAAAATATGATAATATGCGAGCCTATATTCCAAATAAAACAGGGACACAGGTTGATGAAGCGAGTGATACCTATGATACTATCGATTGGCTAGTCAATAATGTAGATAATAATAATGGTAGAGTAGGAACCTGGGGAATTTCATATCCTGGATTTTATGCAACTTATTCGCTCTTAAGTGGACATCCGGCATTAAAAGCAAGTTCACCTCAGGCTTGTATTGGAGATTTCTTTTTTGATGATTTTCATCACAATGGAGCATATCTGTTGAGTTACTGGAGAGCTACAGCCTTGTTTGGATATCAAAAAGAAGGACCTACAACAGATCCTTGGTATGAGTTCCCAAAATTAGATAGTGATGATCAGTTTGATTTCTTTTTAAAGACAGGCCCTTTGTCCAATCTGGATCAGTATTACGATGAGACTAATGAATTCTGGACGCAATTAAAGGAGCATCCTAATTATGATGAATTCTGGAGATCCCGAGGTCTAATCCAACATCTGGAAAATATAGAACCCGCTGTAATGACTGTAGGAGGATTGTACGATGCAGAAGACCTATATGGTCCATGGGAAACCTATAAGAATATGGAAAAACGCAGTTCTAATTATAATACGGTTGTTTTTGGTCCCTGGAGTCATGGCGATTGGTCAAGAACTAAAAAGAGACAAGCGGTAGGGAATATTTATTTTGGAGATGATATTTCTGATTATTTTCAAAAAGAACTGGAAACCAAGTTCTTTAGTCATTTTCTAAAAGGTCCGGCAGATGGTAATACTGACCTTCCAGAGGCTCATGTTTTTGATTCTGGAAGTAAAGAATGGCATTCTTTTGATACTTGGCCTCCAGCAGCAATTGAAAAAATGACCTATACTTTAGGCGCAGATGGGGTTTTTGGTACCGGTGATGAAAATGCTACCAGTGCTGAACGTTTTGAAAGCGATCCGGCAAATCCTGTACCCTATGCAGAAGGAAAGAAGATGGTGTTTACGCCTCGTAAATATATGAGTGATGATCAACGCTTTGCTGCGCAACGCAATGATGTTTTGGTTTATGAAACAGAAGTGCTAGCAGAAGATATGACGTTAGCTGGCGAACTCATTGCAAAACTACTGGTAGAAACTACGGGAACATCGGCAGATTGGGTAGTGAAGTTGGTGGATGTTTATCCCGATGATGTTCCAAATACAGAAGAGGTTGAGGAAGGTGTTCAGCTTGCTGGTTACCATCAGATGGTACGCAGTGAAGTAATGCGTGGACGTTTTAGAAATGATATGTCCAAGCCAGAACCGTTTACGCCTAATACTAAGGAAAGTGTAACCATTAAATTGCAGGATGTATTACATACCTTTAAGAAAGGGCATAAAATACAAATACAGGTGCAAAGTACCTGGTTTCCTTTAATTGATTTAAATCCTCAAACGTTTGTCCCTAATATTTTTAAAGCAAAAGCAGAAGACTTTAAAAAGCAAACCCACACGGTTTATCACAGTTCCTCAATTGAATTTGGAATATTAAAATAAAATACGAAAGGTCTAAAAATGGAAAGACATCCCACAAGTCTGTGGGATGACTTTCTCCCCTAAATCATGGAATATTGAAGAAAATTCCGAAGTTTCTGAGTCCTTCGGCTTGATTATTATTCCATATGCTACTTTGACAAGCCTAAATTTTGCTATGTAAATGTAGATGGAACGAGCTTTGTAGAAAAGGGGTATTTACCCCTTTTTTTCTTAGATTTTGGTTAAAATAGGTCATTTTGCTAGGGGTTTTACCCCTTTTTTTTCTTCCTCAACAATTGGCTGAAAAAAACATGATGTTTTTTGACATTTTGAAACACACAATTTTTTCCTTTTCTTTTACAATTTCAATGATCCTACGATATCGCTAAATTGATATAAAATAGCATATGATATTTTAAAAGAAAAAGTTGAAGTTTAAGACAAAAAAACACAGGTATAGCATCGCTATACAGAGTATTTTTAACGAAGAAATTCAGTTTTTTATTCAAAATAGGAGTGTTGTTTTATATTGATTTAGCTATAGTATTTTCTAATGCTTAATTTTTAAGAACTAACAGGCATTGATTCTTTTTTCTTTTGTTTGAGAGGATCAGGTTTTAAAAATGACGAGATTAAATACATATTAAAAATAGATTACAAACAAGATTGATTAGATGCTATATAATCTGCTTTATTTTATTTTCCTATTTTTAACCTAAAGGAAAATAAATGCTTACAAAAGTATATGGTAGCGCCGTTTTTGGGGTGGACGCTACGACCATTACTGTAGAAGTTAATGTAGATAAAGGGGTAGGATACCATCTAGTAGGACTACCAGACAATGCTATAAAGGAGAGCAATTTCCGTATTGCCGCAGCATTACAGAATAATGGTTATAAAATTCCGGGTAAAAAGATCATACTTAATATGTCTCCTGCAGATATGCGCAAGGAGGGCTCTGCATATGATCTGACACTTGCTATAGGCATTTTGATTGCCAGTAGTCAAATTAAAGATGAGAACGTAGGCGATTATATCATTATGGGAGAACTCTCTTTAGATGGTGGATTACAACCTATAAAAGGAGCTTTACCTATAGCCATTACCGCAAGAGAAGAGGGGTTTAAAGGTTTTATTTTACCCAAGCAAAATGCAAAAGAAGCAGCTATTGTAGATGGTCTGGATGTTTATGGTGTAGAGAATATTAGTGAGGTCATTGCTTTTTTTGACAAAGGAGTAACCTTGGAACCTACAATTGTTGATACCCGAGAAGAGTTTTATAAGAATCTAGAGCAACCTGAATTTGATTTTTCAGATGTTAAAGGGCAGGAATCTATTAAACGTTGTATGGAAATCGCAGCAGCTGGCGGACATAACATCATTCTGATTGGCCCTCCAGGTTCTGGAAAGACCATGTTGTCCAAGAGACTTCCCAGTATCCTTCCTCCGATGTCTCTTCGTGAAGCATTAGAAACCACAAAAA
>CAZPTJ010000104.1:0-11083 GCA_964589085.1 uncultured Flavobacteriaceae bacterium
CCAGAGGTGCCGGAGGCGTAATACCTCCAAATGCTACCTTAATTTTTGATGTAGAACTGGTAGGTGTAAAGTAATACAGATTCTATATATAATTGTACAAAAGGTTCACTAGAAGTGAGCCTTTTTTGTTGGCCTTAAAATAATAGGGGTTATTATGTATTTTTGAATAATAGATATATTTATTAATATACATAAGCAGAAGAAAATGAAAACCAACGAATCCGAAATAATGATTCATTTCCTGCACCGACCTGGTATGTATGTGAGAACAATAAATAAGGATACGATTGTGGTATTTATGCATGGAATGGTGATGGAAAAACTGAAAGAACCACAGTGGACGTCCTTATTAACGGACTTTTTAGAAGATGAATTGAAAATTGTTAAACGAGCAATGGGTTGGTCATATCAAGTTGAAGTTTATGCAAAAAGAAATGAACAGGACTGGATAGATGGATTTAAGGATGTTATGTTATAGATGATTGAAAAATCCGATCTGATTTCATATGCTACAGAGCTTAAGGAACTGAATAATAAGTATAAGATAGATATAATGTTTGAAGATCAAATTAAGTTGCAAGACAACAATATTAAAATCGCCAAAAAACGCTATAGAGTAGGAGCATTTCTAATTGATTTTTTTATCTTTTGGAGTATTGGAATGGCAGTAGGTGTATTTTTTGGAGAGCCTATGGATGAAGGAGAGTTTGGATTTAGCTTAACAGGATTACCAGCTTTATTTATGTTTGCCTGTGGATTCTTTTTTTGGCCTTTAAGTGAAGCATTTTGGGGTCAAAGCATAGGGAAACGATTATTAGACTTAAAGGTTGTAAATGACTATTGCAGACCTATTGGAATGGGTCAAGCCTTCGGTCGGTTTTTTCTTGCTTTTGTAGATTGTATGTTTTGTATCGGTTTATTTATTGCTTCAAGCAATGATGAAAATAAGCGCATTGGAGATGCCGTTGCAAACACTATTGTCATCCGCATAAATTCGAAGAATTAAAGCCTCACAGATTACCACATACACTGTTGACATCTTCTGAACTAAAAATAAATCTCAAGTTCTGAAAAGAGTAAACTTCTTTGTAGTATTGAAGTACTAAAACTCAAATTCATGGCTGACATAGAACAACTCCAATACCCTATAGGTAAAATAAAGACTTCCAAGGTAATTACTGATGAAAAACTACAGGAATATATTACCATTCTGGAATTACTTCCTGAACGTTTGGAAGAAATGGTACGTAAGCTTACCGATAAACAATTGGATACCCCATATCGAGAAGGCGGTTGGACCGTACGTCAGGTGATCCATCATATGGCCGATAGTCATCATCATTCTTATATCCGTTTTAAATGGGCCTTAACGGAAGATAACCCTACCATTAAGCCCTATTTACAAGGCAAATGGGCAGAATTAAAACATCTGGAAGGCGCACCGATTGCCTGGTCGTTAGATCATTTAAAGATTATACACTACAAACTCGTAAGCTTATTACGCAGTTTGACTCCTGAACAATGGGAACGTACCTTTGTACATCCTGAAGGTGATGTCGTCGTAACTTTACGAAAAAATGCAGGAATTTATGCCTGGCATAGTATGCATCATTTTATGCATATTAAAAATCTAATGACACGAGAAGGGTGGTAGCTTATTAATCATGATATTGAAATGAATATAGGTAAGCCTAAATAATAATAAATAGTACAATATGAAAACCAAATTCACCCTTTTATGTTGTTTACTTATAATAATATGCACACAAGCGCAAATAAAGGATGGTCAAACTTTTTGTGAAGCTACCCCAATGCAAGTTATTTTCCATTGGAAACCAACACTAAAATTATTTTTTGGGCTGAAACATATTATATAGAGACCGAGAAGGAACGTAAAGTTATCAATGGTAAAACCTATATTGCTTTTGAACAAAAGTGGCAAGGTAATCCGTCGATAGATACGATTTATTTAAGGGCAGAAAAAGGAGTCGTTTATCAATATGAAGAATGTTGTGAAAAAGAGACTGTCAGATATGATAGTTATTTTAAAGAAGGTCATAGTTGGAAGACTGCAGACGGTCAGACATCGTATAAGATTTTGTCATATAATGGTACTTTAAAAACTCCTTTTTGTGATTACACAGACTTAATGGTTATAGAAGCCAATTTAAAAGTTGGAAAATTTAAATTCTATTATCATAAAGGACATGGATATATTGGAGCAACTGTTGATGGTCAAATTATGTCTTGTTTATCTCCAGTATTACCGGAAGAGCTAGAAAAGGATTAAAAATTATCGAAACAACTCCCAATCAATCTTAAGAGAAAAGACATTAGAAAAGATGGCTGCACTTTGATCCCCGATATCAGTTAATGCGTAGTCTACGTGGATTCCTTTATATTTAAACCCAATCCCAATATTAGGTTGAAAACTTAAAGACTCGCTATTATCCAGTTCGAGGATATTCTGGAAATTCCCTACACCTCCACGTACATATACCAGATCAATATAACCAAATTCAAAACCTACGGCTGGACTGGCACTTACCGAGGAAGAAGAGATAATATCATTGGTTTGTATAAAGCGTACGTTAAGATCTACCTCAGCACGTAAGGTATAATCCAAGTGGAAGTCCCAGATGCGTCCAATACCTAGTTGCAGACTTGGGATGGTGATTTCTGTATTTTCTGGTAACTCTTGATTCTGTCCTTCTACAGCAGCACTAATGGTAGCAAACTCATCTTCATCAATACTATAGGCATTTACTGTTGTCGTAATATCTCTAGCCAACAATCCAAAATTCCATCCTCCACGTTCAAACTGAATTCCAAAATCAATCCCAAAACCCCAGGAATTGGCAAAATCCCCAATGATACGACGTACAACCTTAGCATTAGCACCTATACTTAATCCATCCAGCTTTAGGTTTCGTGCATACGAAAAAGTAAAAGCCCAATCTGCAGCAGAGAAAAGACTTATTCGGTTAAAATCTATATTACCATCGGCATCAATAAGCTGAGTGGTATTTAAGATATCATCTACTCCAAATCGTATTATAGAAAAAGCGATGGCATCGTCTTCACCTAAGGGTTTCGCAAAAGCGGCATAGTCATAATTAGCAATACTTCCAAAGTACTCTGCATGTTGTATAGCTAGTTGATTGTCTTCTAGTTTGACCAGGCCAGCAGGATTCCAATATCCTGAATTCACATCGCCAGTAGTAGCCACAACAGCATTACTTTGTGCCAGCGCAGCAGCATCCACTCCTATTTGTAAAAACTCATTGGAATATGCTCGTGATGCCTGTCCTAGTGTTATCGATGTCACCAGTAGGAGGAGTATGGTAATTGTCTTTTTCAATAATTCTTTTTCAAGCCGCAAATATCCAGCTTTTATTATATATGCTAAAACTATATTTTAGGGTATATATTGTTTCTGGTTCTGCAAAAATCAATTTCTTTTCTATTTTTACCGAAAGTACTATTCATGACGCTCAAAAAGTATATTCCTAACACTTTTACTATGGCAAATGTAATGTGTGGCTGTTTAGCAACCATTTTTGCCGTAAAT
Source organism: uncultured Flavobacteriaceae bacterium (assembly GCA_964589085.1). Taxonomy (GTDB): domain Bacteria; phylum Bacteroidota; class Bacteroidia; order Flavobacteriales; family Flavobacteriaceae; genus Dokdonia. The sequence goes on from CAZPTJ010000104.1 coordinate 3,572, forward strand.
AACCATCTGGACTGGGCAGCTGGTTTTGTAGCTGCAGGAGTATTCTTTGATTTTTTTGATGGTTTTTTTGCTCGGATCTTGAATGCGCAAAGTGAGTTGGGTTTACAATTAGATTCACTGGCAGATATGATTACCAGTGGTTTGGTGCCCGGAGTCATTATGTATAAGCTGTTGGATGAAGCGGTCGGAACACCTTGGGGGGCTACTTTGACCAGTATTCATTTTAATGTTGCTTATTTAGGATTTGCTATTACACTTGCTTCGGCCTATCGCCTGGCAAAATTTAATATTGATACGGAGCAGACGCATTCCTTCATGGGATTACCGACACCCGCAAATACCTTACTTATTCTTAGTATTCCATTGATACTTTTACATGAGGATTACGCTTTCGCGAAAGCGTTATTTACAAATACCTATGTTCTTCTTGGAATAACGGCAGTAAGCTGCTGGTTGCTTAATGCACGAATCCCATTGTTTGCCTTAAAATTCAAAAACTGGAGCTTTACTGATAATAAAGTGCGCTATGTCTTCCTATTACTTGCGGTACTCTCCTTAATCCTATTCCATTTTCTAGGGGTTATGATCAGTATTCTGGCCTATATATTATTATCACTTATATTTCGAGAGAAGCAATAGTGATCCTTATTTTTGTACAAAAGAAAATAACAATGACAAACCCTGAAATTCGTTCCCTAGAACCTCATATATTATGGAATCGCTTTGCCGATTTAAATGCTATACCTCGAGCTTCAAAAAAAGAAGAACGTGTGATTGGTTTTATGAAAGCTTTTGGCGAAAATTTAGGATTGGAAACCATCGTAGATCAGGTAGGCAATGTAATTATACGTAAGCCCGCTACCCGTGGTATGGAAGATCGACAGATGGTGGTGATGCAATCCCATCTGGATATGGTACATCAAAAAAATACAGATACCGATTTTGATTTTGATACGCAAGGGATTGATATGTATATCAAAGATGATTGGGTGCATGCACGAGGCACAACATTAGGTGCTGATAATGGATTAGGGGTGGCAACGATCATGGCTGTTTTAGAAAGCAAAACTATAGCCCATCCTGCCATTGAAGCTTTGTTTACCATTGATGAAGAAACCGGAATGACCGGAGCTATGGAACTTAAAGGTGGCCTTTTGCAAGGAAGTATTTTACTAAATCTGGATACCGAAGAAGATGATGAAATCGGTATAGGTTGTGCCGGTGGAGTTGATGTGACAGCTACAAGAACTTATATTGAAGAAACTGTTCCAGAAAACACGTTGGGATATATCATTGCCATTAATGGACTTCAAGGAGGACATTCCGGTATGGATATTCATCGAGGTATAGGAAACGCTAATAAGTTGATGAATCGTCTTTTGTTTGATGGATATGTCAATTTTGGAATGCGCATAGCAACGATCGATGGAGGCGGACTTCGCAATGCAATCCCTAGAGAGAGTTTTGCGAGGGTAGTCATAGAGGCTATACATAAAGATGCGTTTATACATGAAATGGAAGCTCTTAAACAAGCGATCCTTAAAGAATATAAAGGTTTGGAGCCGGATTTGAATATCAGTATTAAAGCTTCGGATCTACCAGAAAGTGTTATGAATCTTGGGGTACAGGAGGGACTTGTCAAAGCCTTGTATGCGACGCATAATGGGGTATACCGTATGAGTCCGGAAATACCTGATCTGGTAGAAACTTCAAATAATATAGCTCGTGTATCGGTACAAGAAGGCGCCATTAAAATAAGCTGTTTAACGCGATCTTCTGTAGAGAGTTCAAAAACAGATTTGGTCAATGCATTACGTGCAACTTTTGAATTGATAGGCTGTGAGGTGACGGCTACCGGTGATTATCCAGGATGGGCTCCTAATATGCAAAGTCCGATTCTAAGTGTACTGGTTGAAGCTTATGAAAAGCTCAATAGCGAAAAACCTAATGTAGCTGCTTGTCACGCTGGATTAGAATGTGGGATTTTAGGACAGAACTATCCGGAGATGGATATGATCTCTTTTGGACCAACCATCAAAGGAGCACATTCTCCTGATGAACGCGCGAGTATTTCTTCTGTTCAAAAGTATTGGGCTTTTGTTCAGGAGGTTTTACAACATATACCCAAAGCCTGATCATTATTCATATTGCAACAAAATAAAAAGGAGAGGGTTTTAAATCCTCTCCTTTTTATTTGTATATGTTAGTAGGATATTATTTGTCTCCAGCAATCCCTTTGATCTCTAACTCAAACATCAGATCAGTATTTGGAGGGATAACACCACGACTACCACGAGGACCATACGCAAGATGGGATGGCATAAATACGGTAATTTTATCACCGACACCCATTAATTGAAGTGCTTCCTTAAAACCAGGGACAAGTTGTGCATCTGGACTATAAGACATCTCAGCAGGAGCATATAATCCACGGGCTACTTTTTGTTGATTTAATTTACCTTGACTTTCATCTAAACTCTGAATGCTGGTGTCAAATATTTCACCAGAAGTAAAATAACCTGCATAATCTACTAAAACTTTGGATCCAACAGCAGGTTTTACACCGCCTTTTTTATTCCAGTATACCTGTAAACCGCTAGGTAGGGTTTCCATTTGAGGACGCAAATCGTCAAGATTCTTTTTATAAGATTCGAATTTTGCAAGTCTTGCAGTTTCTGCTTCTTCTGCACGTTTTTCTTCAACGACCAATTGATCTTTAAAAACAGTAGGAGCGTCAAATGATTTGGCAGCACCTCCTTTACGAATAATGTTAACCTCTTTGATCGTAACAGGGTCAACTGGAGTACTGTTTCTTGGACCGGTAACCGGTACATTGGCAATTTTATCCAGCACATCATATCCTATACGGAGTTTTCCCCATATTGTATGACAATATACTTGAGGGTTTTTACAATCTTTTAAATTACCGTTTGCATCATAACCATCCAAATATGATCGTACACTGTGAAGAATAAAGAATTGACTTCCATTTGTACCATAACCAGCATTGGCCATAGAAAGCATACCTATAGTATCATGCTTTCTGTCCGGGCTTAACTCATCGTGAAAACGATATCCGGGACTTCCAGAACCTGTTCCTGTAGGGTCTCCTCCCTGAATCATAAAATCTTTAAGGATACGGTGAAATTTAAGACCATTATAAAAAGGCTTTCCTGCATACGCAGTATCGGCCATAGGATGATTACCTTCAGCCAGTGCAACAAAGTTTGCTACGGTTGCCGGAGCATCATCATAAAATAATTCGGTCACCATGACTCCTTCACTGGTTATAAATTCGGCATAGATACCATTATCCAGATCAGGATATTTATCATCACAAGATAGATATGTGCCTACTATAAAAATGAGAACGAAATAGATTTTTTTCATTGTATTAGGGTTAATTTTAAATTCTTATTCTTTTATAGTTGTTAAAGTTACAGTTGTGCGAACGGGAATATTACTACCTATTTTATCTTCAAAGCCATAGTACCCATAAGCAAGATGCGAAGGTAATAGAAAGCGCACAGTTTCTCCTACTTTCATCAACTTTAATCCTTCACGTATTCCGGAAATCAATTCTTGATTGGTTTTATCAATGATATAATCCTGAACTCCGATATTTTCCTGAGAAAGTATCGTACGTCCATTAAGTGTTTGTAAATCATAATTAAAAGTCACCTGATCACCTATTTGAGGGGAGGCAAGTCCAAGAGTGTCTTTAACAATATAGGTATACCAAAACCCATTTTCTGAACTTAAATAAGTGCAGGAAGTGTCTGTTTTAATAATTTTTTGAATATAAAGTTCCTCTTCGGCAATCAATTCTTTATTGCGTTCTACAGATTCTTTTATAAAAGAACCCGTTTTTTGTGAAATGGGTTTACGTGCATCAAGCTGCTTACAGTTTATAAATAAACACAGTAAAAGTACACTATATAGATATCTTAAATACATTATTGTTGTGCTAGTTCCTCATAGTTAGGGAGTAATGATAAAAAACGCTCTATCGTTTTTTGCATACTCAATGTACTTCTGCCTCCAGCCGCATTGATATGACCACCACCACTAAAATGTGCTCTGGCAAATTCATTTACAGAAAAAGCACCCTTAGATCTGAAGGAGATTTTTATCAATTTTTCCGATTTATTTTCTATAAAGATAATAGCAAAAATGACACTTTCCAGAGAGAGCGCATAATTAACGAAACCTTCAGTATCTCCTTTTTGGAAATTATAGTGATCCAGTTCACTTTGCGATAGTGCGATATAAGCAGTTTTATACTTTTCTACAACTTTTAGATTTGTAAGAGCCTTTCCTAAGAGTTGTAGTTTTGAATAACGATTATTGTCATAAATATGTCCGTGGATTGCAGCATTGTTAACTCCAGCTTTGATCAATTGCGAAACAACTGTATGAGTGACTGCTGTAGTAGATGGAAACCTGAAAGATCCACTGTCGGTCATTATTCCCGTATATAGACAAGTCCCTATCGTTGCATCTAGCATAGGTGCATCACCCAGCGCTTCCATAAAATGATAGATCATTTCGCAGGTAGAGCCCATTGTTGCGTCACTATAGGTCACAGTAGCATAATCTGAAGGTTGTTGATGGTGATCAATCATTATAAAAGGAGCTTTTACTCGCTTTAGTACAGATTGCATTTCGCCGGTTCTGGAAAAATCATTAAAATCTAATGTAAAGATAAGCTGCGCGCTTTCTATTTTTTCTTGAGCTGCTTTCACAGAAGCATCATATATAAGAACCGTGTCATTACCTGGAAGCCATTGTAAAAACTTAGGATATGCGTTAGGTGTAATGACTAATGGGCGATGCCCTTTTTTAAGCAGATAAAAATAAAGTGCAAGTGTACTTCCCATAGCATCGCCATCTGGATTTTTGTGAGGAACGATAACAATATCTTTAGGTGTTTCTAGAAGTGTTTTTGTTTGTTTTATCTGTTCTTGAGTCATAGGCGGCGAAGATACAATTTATGTAAACGGCATTAAATAACCTTTATTGAATATTTAACCCAAAAAATGACAAGATTCTTGCGATTTTAGGTAGAGATGGATTTTTGATTATATATTTTGAGCATGTGTAAAAGATACTTTTAAAACTTCATAATTTATTTACATAGAATACCCTATTTTTGCGACCTAATTGGAAAGATGGATACTTAAGTATCGTTATTCCCTTTCAATAGTAGACTATAATTATAAACCGAATATTAAGATTTTTGCTTTTGCGAAAACATAATTAAACCATATGGCAACAAACAGAACTTTTACCATGATTAAACCTGATGGAGTCGAACAAGGACACATCGGAGCAATATTAGAAAAAATTACAGCTAGCGGATTTCGTATCGTTGCTATGAAATTAACACAGATGACAAAAGCTGATGCAGAAGCATTTTATGCGGTTCATAATGAGCGTCCGTTTTTTGGAGAGCTCGTAGCATTTATGACTAGAGGTCCTATCGTTGCGGCTATTCTTGAGAAAGAAAATGCCGTTGCTGATTTTAGAACTTTAATTGGAGCTACTAATCCTGCAGAAGCTGCTGAAGGAACAATACGTGCCCTATATGCGACTTCTGTAGGTGAAAATGCTGTTCACGGAAGTGATAGTGATGAAAATGCTGCTATAGAAGGTGCTTTCCATTTTGCTGGAAGAGAACAGTTCTAATAAATAGAAATGAGTTATAAAAAAGCCTGTCTACATTGGACAGGCTTTTTTATGACTTTATTTTTTTCTTAAAGGTGAATTACTTCATCGTAAGCATCGGCTACTGCTTCCATAACTGCTTCACTCATGGTGGGGTGAGGATGTATCGTTTTTAATACCTCATGTCCAGTAGTCTCTAATTTTCGTCCTAAAACAGCTTCTGCAATCATATCAGTTACGCCAGCACCGATCATATGACAACCTAACCACTCTCCATATTTAGCATCAAAGATTACTTTAATAAAACCATCTTTAGTACCCGCAGCACTCGCTTTACCCGAAGCAGAAAAAGGGAACTTTCCTACTTTTAATTCATAACCTGCATCTTTGGCTTGCTTCTCCGTTAAACCAACACTGGCAATTTCTGGTGTTGCATAGGTACATCCAGGAATATTGCCATAGTCAATGGCTTCTACATGCATCCCAGCAATTTTCTCCACACAGGTAATACCTTCAGCTGAGGCGACGTGAGCCAGAGCAGGCCCTTTTGTAACATCACCTATAGCATAATAACCAGGAATATTGGTCTGATACCAATCATTTACAATAATCTTATCTCGATCTACGGCGATACCTACATCTTCCAATCCAATGTTTTCGATATTTGTTTTTATCCCAACAGCAGAGAGTACAATATCTGCTTCCAGGATTTCCTCTCCTTTTTTGGTTTTGACTGTGGCCTTAACACCCTTATCTGTTTTCTCTACTTTTTCAACAGCACTATTCGTCATTACCTTAATTCCTGCTTTTTTAAACGAACGTTCAAATTGTTTAGAAACTTCTTCATCTTCTACAGGGACTAAAGTGGGTAAATATTCTACAATCGTTACTTCAGTACCCATGGCATTATAGAAACTGGCAAATTCTACTCCGATAGCACCAGATCCCACAACGATCATTTTTTCAGGTTGTTTCTCCAGTGTCATGGCCTGGCGATATCCGATAACTGTTTTTCCATCTTGTGGTAAACTAGGCAATTCTCTTGAGCGAGCACCAGTAGCTACAATAATATGATCAGCACTGTACTCCTTATCTTCAACAAGAACTTTTTTGCCAGCTTTTACTTTTCCGTAACCTTCTATAACATCAATCTTATTTTTCTTCATAAGAAACTGAACGCCCTTACTCATCCCATCTGCAACATTACGACTACGTTTTACTACGGCCGTAAAATCTTTATCAGCCCCCTCTACTTTAAGACCGTAATCTTCGGCATGCTTTAGATAATCAAATACCTGGGCACTTTTTAAAAGGGCTTTAGTAGGAATACATCCCCAGTTCAAACAAACACCTCCTAGGTTTTCTTTTTCAACTATGGCTGTTTTAAGGCCTAATTGAGAAGCCCTTATAGCGGTTACATAACCTCCAGGACCACTTCCTAAAACGATGACATCATATTTGCTCATATTCTTAAATTTCGGTTTGTGAAAAATTGAAGCACGAATTTACGAAAATGCAAGGGGAATCGAGAAAAATGCAAACGCTTTTATATTCTAAAAGATGCTAAATTCTAGTGACAACATAACCTCTTGAGGTTTTACGATGATATTTGCCATTCCAGAAATAATAGCGTTTCCCTTTAACCACAACTATTTTGTGATTACGAGAGACTTTCTTTATAACAACCGTTTGCTGGGGTTCCTTAACATAAACCACACGTCGTGCACAGGAAGAAACTAAAAATAAACCGAACATAGTAATGATAATAAGTCTTTTCGTCTTTAATAGTTTTAATAATAAGATCAAAGACTATACTGAAGGTTTAATCAGAGTTTCTTGATTTTT
>CAZPTJ010000105.1:0-11073 GCA_964589085.1 uncultured Flavobacteriaceae bacterium
AACGGTTGTATAAACAAACCTATTATTTTCTATATAAGTTTACAGCACGTTTTTATTTGTATAAACAAACCTTTTGTGAATTTAGTGATATTTTTAAAAAAGAGGGGGTATACAAACCTTTACTATCGATTAAAATTTAAGACGCGATATCTCATATGCTAACGCCCAGCTGGTTTATGGACATATATATCTTTTATCACAACCACGCTTTAAACCAGGCTTCCAGATTTTGATACATATCCACTCGGTTTTGAGGATTCCGAAAGCCGTGGGGTTCGTTGGGGTAGGATTTGCTTTTAAACGTCTTCCCTTGTTTTTCCAGAATATCTACCGCAAGTTCATATTGTCGGAAAGGAGCGCGTACATCGGCTTCACCATGCATAATAAACAAAGGCGTTTTAACCTGTGCGACTCTTGATAAGGCATTGCTTATGGCATAGATTTCCGGACGTTCTTCTGGTGAACCGCCATGTCCGGTTTTGGTAAAGATTTTTCCAATACGATCGGCATTGGTATACGCATCGCCAAAATCATAAATCCCCGCCATCGGTACGGCTGCATCAAAAGCATCGGGGACACGCGTAATCGCTGCCATAGAGGTAATTCCACCATAACTATACCCATAAATCCCCACTTTCTGATTGGACCAGGGTTGTAAACGTATAAAATCGGCTGCGGCGGCTGCATCTTTAGCCTGACCATTGCCCCAATCGTTAATACTCAGGTTTTGAAACGGACGTCCAAAACCAGAACCGCCGCGATAATTCACCGCAACGACCACATAACCCAGTTGTGCTAGGTATTGCTCATTCAGGCTTAAACGCTTATAATAGGTATTGGTACCACCACCATGTACATGCACGAGTGAGGGATAGGCTTGGGTAGGATCAAAATTAGGAGGATAATACACAAAGCCCTGGATATATAGGCCATCCCAACTGCGATAACTGATTTCTTCGGGTTCCGTAAGACCTTCCCAGGCCGTCGAAAAATAAGAGAGCCGTTGCGGTGTTCCTCCACTGGCGTTGACATAGTCTACCTCATTACCACGTATGGAGGTCGAGCGTACAAAAGTAAAGCCCGTAGCATCGGCATTAGCGCTATAATTAAAAAAGGTACCGCCCATATTAGTCACTCGTGTCGCCACACCACCTTGTGAAGGTACGCGCCATAACTCCACTTCCGAGCGTTCCTGATAGGGGAAGAAGAGTTCGCTGCCATCACCAGACCAGCTTACCGTATGATTAAACAATAAATCGGTAGCATGAACCTGCATCTCCAATTTTTTGTCGATGCCGTTTACTGGATCAATCAGATAGATATAGGAGAGGTCTTCATACCAGTATTCGTCTTTCGCGTTCGCGAAAAGCGCCAACTGCTTCCCATCCGGAGACCATACCGGAGTCGACATCGCCATAAGGTGTTGCGAGACTTGTCGTTCTTTCGCAGAAGCGACATCCACCACCCAAATATCATCTTCCCAATAATCCCCCTTAAAGGAATAGTACGCAATCTGTTGACTATCCGGTGACCAGGAAGGCGCAAAGCGAAAATCATCCAGCGCCATGGCATCCTTGGTGAGTTGTTTCGGAGTACCCGAACCATCGGCAGCAATCATCCAGATATCCTGATAGCCCGAACGACTGCTATAAAAAGCAATATGCTTTCCGTCTGGAGAAGGACGTGCTGCCCGTTCGTCTTCTGGATCTTTGGTAAGGCGTTTGGGCCAGGATTCACCCACTTTAATGGTCCATAAATCCCCTTGACTGGAAAAAACGATCTGCTCGCTGTCCCCAAACCAGGCTGGAGCACCGCCACTTACCCAGAATTGAGGAGGCTCTTCACTATCGATCCTTTTTAAGAAAATCCCAGCTTGCGTAGCCGTACGTGCAGTAATCGCGACCATACTGCCATCTGGTGAAAGCAAGGCCTGTCCCGCACCATAATTTTTGGTAAATATATTTTCCCAGTTAAGAGGAAGCGTTTCTTGTGCTGTAGCAATCTGCAGGTTTGCAATACCGATAGCAAAGAATAGGAAGAGTAATCGCATAGGGTTATATTTTATGAAAATTATCATAATGTTGTTTTATCATTTCGAACCCAGTGAGAAACCACACGCACCCCTTAGGGCGAGATTTTTCGTGTTTTGCCGGACTCTCGTTGTCGAAAGGGTTCTTCTTCTTTCTGTTTTTCAAAATAAGGCTTCCAGGCGTCGTCTGGTGGTGGTTTGGTACACAAGCTAAAAATGATATAACATAATACACTGACGACAAACCCGGGCAATACCGGATAAATCATAGGATCGCCAAAAGCTTTCCATAAACCCGTAGTGAGGACACCACCTATCATAGACGCAATCGCGCCTTGTTTGGTCGCTCGTTTCCAGAGAATCCCACCCACAACCGGAGTAAAAAAACCAGCCGCCATAATCGCCGTAAACAGGATCACGATAAACTGGATGAGTTCGCCTTCCGCAAAACCACTAACAATAGAAATAAGCGGTATAATGCCTACAATCAATATCCCAATTCTGGCAACGCTTAGTCGTCGTTTGGGAGAGGCTTTTTTATTAATGACGTTTTGATAAATATCTTCAGACAGGGCAGAACCTGCTACGAGTAATAGAGAATCAACGGTTGACATCATTGCGGAGGTAATTGCAGCGAGCATAATGGTACCTACAAAGGTCGGTAAGACCGCTTTCGCGATAAGCGGCATCGCTAAATCTCCCGTGGGTAAATTCGGGAATAAGACCATCGCAGCTAATGCCAGGATAAAAACCAATAAATTAATACCCGTGACCACAATAATGGCTAATAAGATGCCTCGCCGGATCGTTTTCATATTCTTCATTGCATAGAGGCGAATCACTTTTTCTGGTGTGGCAACAGATCCTAGAAAGAAGGCAAGACTAAGAGTAATGAGCAATACTGTTGGAAAGCCGTTCCAACTAAAGGTAAGCGGTTTTATGATTTCTACTTTTTCAATAAGATCCGCCAGACCATCAAAATGTGCCAGTGCCAGTGGTACAGAAACTACCGTTCCGATAATCATAATGATCATTTGAAGGAAATCCGTATAGACCACAGCAAGCATACCACCTACCAGCGTATAGATCAGTAGAATCGAGGTGAAAATGATCATTCCCGACATAGGAGAAATCCCAAAAACGACATTTGCCACCAGACCACCTGCGACGATCTGTGCTTGAATATACACTACCGTAGCAATTAAGATAATCACTCCGCCTACACCTCTGGCAGATCGACTTTGATAGCGTCGTTGTAAAAAGGCAGGAAGCGTTAATTCTTTTACGGCCGTAAAACGAGGAGCGAGTACAGCTACCATAAACCAGTAGGCCAGGGGAATCGTAATCAATACCCATCCAAAAGACCAACCTACAGAATAGATGACCCCGATAGTACCGATAAAAGTGCCGGCACTGGTATGTGTCGCTGCCATCGTTGCGCCACCAATACCCCAACCGAGCTTGCTTCCGGCAATCCAGTAATCTTCTTCAGATTTTGTCCATCGCAGGCTTAGCCATCCGATCACAAAAACCAGCATAAAATAACCTAGAAATATAAGAAACTGTAATCCCATATCTTATTTACGTTCTATCCAATACATCCATACCAGATATGCAATGACAATGATACCAAGTACGGCAAACAATCCCCAAAAAATAAACCTATCCATATGCGAGTCGTTTTCGGTTCCTCCAAATTAAAAATCCTATTCCTGCAAATAGTAAGGCCACTATAATATCTACCTGATGCGTATCCCAAAATCCAGCAGTATTTACGGCATCTATTTCCAGATGGATCATTGAGGGCAAAGCTGGCAATTCAAACATCACTTCCTTAATCGCGTTATCTGGAAACTCATTGAGGATGACTTTTGGAAAATGCATTTGGTAGTCTGTATTCCCAAAAACATAAAGCGATCCCTTAAAAAAGTCGGGATCTGAATGAGCCGCAGGCAGATTGGTAAAAAACAGCGGAATATAAAAATCGTTGTTGACTGTTTCCAATATGTAGGATACCATGATATCTTTCAACGCATCATCAGGCGCTGCACTTATGGTAAATTGTCGTAATCCCTTATAGCCTTCTTCCTTGACCGTAGTTAGTTTTCCATTGGACTCTACCAGAACTCCGGAAAAGGTGGTGCCTTCAAAATGCAATGCTTTTAAAGTAACGGTACGAATGGAATCTGGAAGATCTACGGTAAACTCTTGTGAAATCTGTATATCAGGCCCTAACATATTGATCGTCGTATTAACGGCAGTCAATTGTCCTTGTCCCATCGTCATAATGGTCCAAAAAAATAAGATGTAGGGAATTATGATTTTCATTTATATCCAAACTTCATCGAGGAGTCTTAAGGTGTTTTCTCCCATAACCTTCGCAATATCAGATTGCGAGTAACCGTGTTTTACTAACCAGCGTATGATATTATACGAACCTTCTGTAGGATTCTCTAAACCATCTACATAAGGAACAGGTTCGTATTCCATGCCTGGTTTCCCGTGACCTTTAGAAGCTTTTAAAGATAAGGAGGCGGTATAGGCAGCATGTAAACCTACATGATCACCGTATAGGGTATCCGGTCCTAAGGTCACGTGATCAATACCCACCAGATCTTTGATATATTCAAAATGTTCCATAACCGCATCAAGATTATGTTTACGTTGACCGGGAGTCAAGGTCGTATGTGGTGCGGCTTCGATACCGATGACACCTCCCTTATCTGCACAGGCTTTCAAAACATCGTCTGGAGCCAGGCGATTAGTATTCCATAATGCCTTAGCGCCGATATGGCTTAAAATGATAGGTTTTGTACTGTGCTGTATCGTGTCCAAAGCTGTTTGATCTCCGGTATGAGAACAATCAATAAGTAGTCCAAGTTTATTCATGCGTTCTACCGCACGTTTTCCAAACTTGGTGAGCCCACCATCACGATCTTCTTTTAAGCCGGAGCCCAGCGCATTGGATTCGCTATAGGTTATCCCAATAGAACGTAGACCAAAGCCATAGAGTAAATCCAGACGATCCAGTTCGTTTTCGATCATCATGGCACCTTCCATCACAGCGACCCAGGCGACCTTGCCCTCGCGATGTGCTCTGCGGATGTCCTCCACAGATTTACAGTGAATCACAAAATCCTGATGTGCGATATCACAGAGACGCATCCCCAGATCATGAATGACTTCACTCCATTTCCAACCGCCTTTAGAATGAATTTGACAGACTCCGTTCATCAGATTGTCAAAAACACAATCCCAGTGACTATGTGCCATTCCGTTAAAACCGGTAGCCATACGTCCTTCCTTAATATAGGCAGGAGTCTCCATAATATTCTTGGGAAAAACCCCAAGATGTTCATGAACACTGATTAAAATGTTTTCGGTGAGAATCTTGGTAACTAATGCTTCTTGTTCTTGATTTAAAGTCACTTTGCTAGAAGGAACGCGGTTAAGTTCTTCGGCAAGTTCGTAATGCTTATAATCAATGTCTTTTTCTAAATACTGAAAGGACTGGTATCCTTTATAGTCTTTGGTCAGGCTCATATTCGTTTTTTAGCAATTTAGTTCCTAAAAATACCATAATTATCAGATTCTTGACAACCATAAGCTTTCGCGAAATTGGGGATTTGTGTTAAAAAACACAATTTTCTGTTAACGAAATGCTAATTTGAAGCGATGAAGCCGTTGGAATGATAAAGATGAATACAATTGGTTAATTTTAATCCAGCAAATTGTGATTTTTCAACACCCCTTATTTTATGAAGCTAGAAGCTGTTAATGTAGGAAAACCAAAAGAAGTAACCTGGGCAGGAAAAACCTTTAAAACTTCGATTTATAAAACATCGATTGAAGGACCGGTTCATGTGAGTTATACGAATATAGAGGGAGATCAGCAGTCAGACTTAAATGTACACGGAGGCCCCACACGAGCAATCAATGTATATGCTGCAGAATATTATGATTATTGGAAAAGAGAACTTGAAATGGAGGAACTTCCCTGGGGATTTTTTGGTGAAAACCTAAGTATAAGCGGAGGGATGTTTGAGGAAGATATTCAGGTGGGGGATCGTTTTACCATAGGTACTGTGGAACTGGAAGCCTTACAACCTCGTTCGCCTTGTTATAAATTGGGAATGCGTATGGGGAGTGAAGATTGGATACTGCGTTTTCGTGATTCGCGAAAAACGGGATTTTATATGGGAGTGATCAAAGAAGGGTTGATTTGTCAGGGAGATACCGTGAATAAAATACATACGGCAACAGAGAGTATTACCATAGATACGATTAACGAACTGTATTTTTTTGATAAAGACAATAAAGCTTTATTGGAAAAAGCAATACAAGTTGATCGTCTGACACCGGCCTGGAAGGAATATTTTCAAAAGCGATTGGATCATTTAAGAGCAGGGTATTAGACTTTAGATTCATATTTTTGAAAGTAAATAAGGATAGGTCTATAGATCATAAATAGAAACACAAAGCGCTATATAACGTTCTAGATTATGAGATAACTTGATAATTGTAGATGATTCTAGAATGCTCAGCAAATACGATTTCTATTTTCTCAGCATTAACAAATTCTGGATTAGAAGATCTGTTAAAAGGTAGTTTTCCGAGTCCATATCTATCCTCTTTTAATAGTAATAAGCTATCATATGTTTTGTTGTCATTAACAAAATAGAGGTCTACTTCGTCATCACTGTATAATTCAAGGGATGAAATTGTGGCTTGAGTTATAATTTTTCTTTTTTCCGTTAGATCCTTTCGTAAGTTCCATATTCCATATTTCAGATTAAAGAAGAACGCAACACCTATCAAGACAATTAGAAAAATACCCAAAAGCATAAGAATTCCTGAATCCTCAAAATTCGTGATTCCATCACCCTCAAAATTTCTAGGTTGACCACGCTTTTTAGGCAGTAAGATCTTAGGTAAAAAAAAGACCAATAAGACTGGAATGAAGCTGTATATTATGGTATTACGAATAAATAGTGGTCGAACACGATCATATTCGTTTTTAATTAAAACAAGTTCTTCGGGACTCATTTTTGGCATAACAGTCAATTATTATAATTTGATTAAAAATACTCTAATTATAATTAATATACGGAGAGTGAATTTTTTAATCACTATTCGAAAAAGCATTTAAAGAAGATAGAACACAACTAAAACATATATCCCAATTATTCTTAGGTGCTGTTTTAATTTTAGAATGCGGAGAGATTGGGTTATGTGAATCAAGGACATTGTGCCTTTTCTCCCCAAGCTGCTGCAAAAGATTGATTGTATAGTACTTGTTTTTTTACTTTGGAACCACTCTTTATTTCCTTTAGCCATAGGTATTGTGAGGGACTCAGGTATTTCTCAGCATTCTGGCGTTTACCTAAAGCACTATTGATCTTTGTTTTTTGCAAATCACTCAACGGGAGGTAGCGGTAATTACTACGTCTTAAGAAATAGTCTTCATCATTGGAAGCCCAGGAATAGGAGTTGTCCTTTGCGATAGGTTTAAAATCTCGCTGACGTGCATAGGTTTCTAATTCAGTTTCGCTTATTTTTTGTTCATCATATGTTACTTTAACCACTTCGCGTCCTTTCATAAAACCTGCTTCGGTAAGGAGCACTCCTTCAGAAGCTCCCAGCTCTTTTTCACCAGTCCAAAAGCAATACATACTGAAATACTTTTCTTTAAGACTTCGGCTTTTGGTGGCCTGAAGTTCTTCTCCTAATAGCTGTATGTATTCAGGAACAGGACGATAGGTTTCTTTCAGAGCTTGTTCCATAGCATTGTATAATCCGGTTGCCGAATAATTACGCGCTACACGTTTTACAAGATCTTTCCCATCGGCATCTACAATACGAACTACAGGATTATTCCAGGTCGGTTCTTTATATTTATTGAGGACTTCACGATCCTTACCTCCTTTATTGTTATGAATAACTAAGGGTACAAATTGATCTTCTATCGCTTCTACCAGCAAAGGATTACTCAATACATTCTGACCATAATTTCTACAGGTAGCGCAACCTGGAACTTCCTGAAAAAGAATAAGCACAGGTTTGTCTTTTTGTTTAGATAGTTCCAAAGCGACATCATAATCACGATACCAGCTTACTTTTCCTAATTCTACATCCTGATCGCTTGCGTTTGTTCGTTCCTGAGCATGGATATGGATTCCTGCTATCAATAATCCTAGTATAAGTGTTGCAATTTTTTTCATAACAATTTAATTTCCGCGAAGGCGGAAATCTCATCCGTCTTCAAGTTTTTATAAGGAAGACAAAAAGCTCCTCTGGCCTTTACAATGTTCTATCCATATATCCTTTAAGACGTAAAGAAGGGACTATGATTGCATTTTGACAAGAGTTTATTTGAAATTTAACAGTGCTTAGCATTACAATTCGGTAAGGATTAATGACAGTTGAGTCAATTATGCTTTTGCGAAAACGTATAATCCTTCACTTTTACCCTATCAAAAAACAACATATTATGACTAGAATTATTGTATTGATCTTAATGCTTACCGGAGCTGTTCACGCACAAAGTAATTACGAAAAGGGTATGACTAAAGCTTTTGAGCTATGGGATAACCAAAAGACCGATGAGGCGGCCAATCTTTTTCAACGCATCGCAGCAGCCGAAACAGAACAATGGCTTCCAGATTATTATGTAGGACAATTAAGTGTTTTGAAATGTTGGAACAATTGGGGAAAACAGGACTTAACAACACTTAAAGCTAATCTTGATAAGGCCCAGGAATATGTAAATAGTATAAAAACCAAAGAAAAGGATAATCCCTATGCAGCCTATCTTCAAGCGCAGATTTATACCGTATGGGTAGCTTATGACGGTATGAAATATGGACCTAAATATTCTGGTCAGGTTGTCACCTTATATAATGCCATGCTTGCAGCAGAACCTGAAAACCCTATTTTTATCTTAAATAAAGCAGAATGGGATATGGGAGGCGCTAAATTTTTTGGAACTTCCATAGCACCCTATTGCAAGGAGATACAACGTGCGATTGATCTTTTTGCTACCTTTAAACCAGAGACACCTTTTCACCCTACTTATGGATTAGAACGTGCTCAGGAAATAATTAAAGAATGTAAAGCATAAAAGAGTGTAGATGAATAAATTGCTGAAAGAGTTGGTTAAAGCTTTTATCCTTGGTGTCATTGTCTTTTTAGTATATAGTCTTATTTTATACATCAACGGCAACCTCTGGTATGGCGTCAATGGATACACCTTCTTTTTTCAAACACAACTGTATTCCATTTCACTTTACCTGGTAAACTCCTATGTTTTTGGCTCTTTTATGGAGCGCTTTAAGGACAATTTTTGGACTTTGCAACGGATAACGTTCGGACTTTTTACAGGTGTGATGGCGACCTTTCTAACCGTATTTCTACTTAGGTTTTTTTTGATAGTTCTTATAGAGGGAGAATCGGTAGATCAATTTCTGGAAAACGAAAAACTATCACATTACTATCTCTCCATTATAATTTCACTTATTGCCACGGCACTATTCTATGCCTTTTATTATTGGAAACGCAAGCAGGAAACCAATATTAAGGAGGCCAAAATTATTGCAGGAACAGCTTCTGCAAAGTTTGATGCACTTAAAAATCAACTGGATCCTCACTTTTTATTTAATAGCCTCAACGTATTAACTAGTCTTATAGATGAAAATCCTATGCAGGCTCAGAAGTTTACTACTTCCTTGTCCAAAGTGTACCGCTATGTGTTGGAACAAAAAAACAAACAACTGGTTAGCGTTGATGAGGAGTTAGCTTTCGCCAAAACCTATATGAATCTTATTAAGATGCGTTTTGAAGATAGTATCATTTTTGAGATGCCTGAAAAAGCAAATAATCCGGAGGCCAAAGTAGTACCTCTATCTTTACAATTATTGCTGGAGAACGCTGTAAAACATAATATGGTTACTCCTACGCGTAAGCTTCATATTACTATACATGAGCAGGATGGAGCATTGATTATAAAAAATAATAAACAGCCTAAGCAGGTCGTTAAAAAGAGTAGTGGAGTAGGCTTACAAAATATAAAACAGCGTTATAACTTACTGACAGACCGAAGGGTGAATATCATTGAAGAGGATGGAGGTTTTAGTGTGGCAATCCCTATGCTTACCAAGCAGCAACCTATGGCCGAAGTTCAGGAAATTTATATTGAAGATAAAAAATACAGTATTGCCAAAGAGAAAGTGGAGAAGATCAAGGGCTTTTACATTCATTTTACGATCTATATCATTATGGTTCCTGTATTTATCTGGATTAATGCAATATCAACTTCATTTCCCTGGGCCATGTTCCCTATTTTGGGATGGGGATTTGGAGTAGCCGGTCACGCTTCAGAAGCTTTTGAATGGCACCCCATCTTTAATAAGAAATGGGAAGACCGTAAAATTCAAGAACTAATGGATGATGATGACTTTTAAAAGCAACAAGATAAAAGCAGAAAAGATTCAAATACGCGCTTATGGAAAGTGATAAGTTAAAACGAGCAAGAGCACAAACACAGGTAAAACGCGTTAAAAACTTTTATATTCATAGTTTTATATTTTTTCTGGTAATGTGTATTCTGATATTATCAGCATTTATAGGATATCGCATCTGTTTGATTTGCTTTACGGATAATGTTTTTCTCAACTTATTAGGATGTATACCTTGGCTACTTTTTCTGATTTTTCAGGGATTGGTCGCTTTTAGAAAAATTAACTTTTTATCAAAGTGGGAAGACCGGAAGATTCAAGAATTTATGGAAGAATGATACTTCAGGGAGATTGAATGGGGAAAACTTATTAATGACCTTCAATTAATTATAACCATCAGTGTATGGTTCAGAATAAAAGATTTTATACAATCCTCTTATCTTAAAATGGTAGAGGATTTTAATATTTTTTATCAGTAGTGTCCGGCAAAAAACCCTTCGATTTACTCAAGCCTCTGTACATACTGATGTTTGAGTCATTTTAAGAAAAACAACCCCTTGCTATTTAGAAATCGAGAAATATCAAAGTATA
>CAZPTJ010000106.1:0-11028 GCA_964589085.1 uncultured Flavobacteriaceae bacterium
TATATGAATAAACTAAAATCCCATTTTGCTTATGATCGACAAAAGCGGAGTGGGATTTTGTTATTAATAACCCTTATTTTAATCAGTTTAGGCACTTATTTCTTTTGGCCTGCACCAACAGAAACTTTTCTTACAAGTGACGATCAACAACAATTGTTAGCGATCCAATCGCAGATTGACTCTTTAAAACTGCTAAAGGAAGAAGATAATAAACCTAAGTTATATCCTTTTAATCCCAATTTTATAACCGATTATAAAGGATATACATTAGGAATGTCTATAGAAGAGATTGATCGCTTGCATCGCTTTCGCGAAAGCGGAAAATGGATTAATAGTATTGCAGATTTTAAAAAAGTTACTCAGGTTTCTGATAGTCTTCTTACTTCAATAAGCCCACTGTTTAAGTTTCCAGACTGGGTAACTAATCCTAAGCCAAAGTCTGGAAGATCATTTGTGGTAAAAACTACAGCAGAAAAGGGAGCTCTTAATAAAATAACCATTCCACAGCTTATAACGTATGAAGGAATAGATAAAGAGCTGGCGATAAAGATTATATATGAACGTCAACGTATGGGCGGCTTTTTAATAGATAATCAATTGTACGATGTTTGGGGTATTCCCAGAAAAACGGTACGTGCTATTTTAAATGATTATACGGTAAAGGAAATTCCTATTGTCGAAAAAATTGATGTAAATAAAGCCACCGCTTCTGATCTTTCTACCATAAAGTATATTAACTTTGACCTCGGAAAAGAAATAGTCGATTATCGCACATTACGAGAAGGAATTCGGGATATTGACGAACTTTTAAACATTGAAGGGATAAACCAATATTTGTTTGAAAGAATCAAATTATACATATTTATCTCAGAAAATTAGTAACGTTATTTAATCAATAACGACCTAATCTGAGACTAAACTATTCTTGATTATGGAATCAATTTATTTTACAGAAGAACATCACCTGTTTAGAGAAAGTTTACAGGATTTTTTACAGAAAGAGGTGGTTCCTCATATTGAAAAATGGGAAAAAACAGGAAACATTGAACGCTTTATTTGGAAGAAATTTGGCGATATGGGTTATTTTGGATTACCATATCCAGAAGCCTATGGAGGTTTAACTCTGGATTTTTTCTATACAGTTATTTTATTAGAAGAGCTTCAGAAAATAAATTCCGGAGGATTTGCAGCAGCCATTTGGGCTCATGCCTACCTGGCCATGACACATTTAAATGCTGAAGGTGACGAAAGAATAAAATCGGAATATCTGGCGCCAAGTATCGCTGGTGATAAAATAGGCTGTTTGTGTATCACAGAACCCTTTGGAGGAAGTGATGTTGCCGGGATGCGTACAACGGCTGTAAGAGATGGAGATTCTTACGTCATTAATGGATCAAAGACATTTATTACTAATGGTGTCTATTCAGACTATCTGGTCGTTGCAGCAAAAACAAACCCCGAACTTGGGAATAAGGGGATGAGTATTTTTGTTATTGACAGAGAAACTTCTGGAGTTTCTGCTACTAAACTTGATAAACTAGGATGGAGAGCATCAGATACTGGAGAAATTGCTTTTGATAATGTGCGTATTCCTGCTGAAAATCTAATGGGAGAAGAAGGCAGCGGTTTTGGATACATTATGCAGCATTTTGCTACAGAACGTTTGATAATGGCTGTAAACGCACATGCACGAGCAGAACACGCTATTGCCTATACATTAGATTATATGAAGGAGCGAAAGGCTTTTGGTACATCAATCGATAAATTTCAAGCCTTACGTCATACCATGGCACAGCGTTCCAGTGAAGTGGCTATGACCAAAGCATTTAATTATATGACGGCCTTTAGACTGGATAAAGGTGAGTACGTAGTAAAAGAAGCTACAATGGCAAAATTGAATAGCACTAAAATTGCCGATGAAGCCATTTATGATTGTTTGCAAATGTTAGGAGGGTATGGTTATATGGAAGAATATCCACTGGCAAGATTACTTCGTGACAGTCGTTTAGGGCCTATAGGTGGAGGAACTTCTGAAATACTTAGAGAAATCATTGCAAAAATGATTATTGACAAAAAAGAATATAAACCTGCTACTAAGGTAGCAGTTCATAAATAATTTTTCAAAATAAGGTTGCAAGACAATTATAGTAATGGTAACTTTGCGCCCTAATTTTTAAAGAAAGGAGGTACATCTATGTTAATCATACCAGTAAAAGACGGAGAAAATATCGATAGAGCACTTAAGCGTTTTAAGCGTAAGTTTGATCGTACAGGAACAATGCGTGCATTACGTGATCGTAAGCAGTTTACAAAACCTTCTGTCGTAAGAAGACGTGAGATTCAAAAAGCTGCTTATATTCAGGGCTTAAGAGATCGTGAAGATATTTAAAATCCGTTGCGTGTAATACGCGTCTGGATTTAACAGAAGGAGGTATCCTCTTTCAAATATATATAACCGTTGTTTTATAAAGTTTATCTTTGTAAAACAACGGTTTTTTTATGCCCCTAACTTCTTTTCTGTCTTATCTTGAATTAGAAAAAAACTATAGTAAGCATACTATTAAGGCTTATAAAAGAGATCTGGAATCCTTTTCCACTTTCGTGAAAGCGGAATACGAAGAATTACAATTAAGTGTAATCCATTATAATCAAATCCGGAGTTGGATTGTTTCTCTGGTAGATGAAGGGCTGACTCCACAATCTATAAATCGCAAAATATCTTCTTTAAAGACATATTATAAGTTTTTATTGAGCGTTGGTGATATTGATGTCTCACCACTAGTTAAACATAAAGCACTTAAAACGGCGCAGAAGATCCAAATACCTTTTTCTCCCGAGGAAATGGAGCATACGTTCCAAGAACTGTCTACGGCTGATGATTTTGAATCATTAAGAGATTTACTGCTCGTGGAATTATTATATGGTACGGGTATGCGTAGACAGGAACTTATTAACCTCACAATAGGGGATATAGATAAAGAACAGGAATTGATCAAGGTGCTTGGGAAACGCAATAAGGAACGCTATGTTCCTTTGTTGCCAACCATCCAAATAACGCTGAATAGATATCTGATTGTCAGAAATGCGATTAATATGGGAGATAAAACAGCTCCTTTATTGATTACAAAAAAAGGCGTTAAAATGTATGAAACCCTTGTTTATCGAATAATAAATCGCTATTTTAGTAAGACATCTAACAAACTTAAAAAAAGTCCTCACATAATCAGACATTCCTTTGCTACTCATTTGCTTAATCAAGGTGCAGATTTAAATGTAGTAAAAGAATTATTAGGACATGCTAGCCTTGCTTCGACACAGGTTTATACCCATAATAGTATTGCTAGTTTACGAGAGGTCTACAAGAATGCACATCCTCGTAATAAGAGTTAACATTAGATAGAATTAAATAAGATGATTCCTAAATCATCAAAGTCTAACCTAAAACAATAAGAATATTGTGATTTGAGAAATTGAATATATGTTTAACATATATAACTAATGACGATTATATTGTTTTATTAAACCTAATAATGGGATGAAAGTAAATGTTGAAGCCCCGCAATTTGATGTTGATATTAAATTGATCAATTTTATTCAGAAGAAATTAGATAAGTTGGAACAATTTTATGATCGGATTATCCATGCTGATGTCTTTCTGAAATTAGAACCTAATAAAAAGCCAGATAATAAAATGGTAGAGATTTTACTAAGTATTCCGGGAGATAAATTCATAGTAAAGAAGTATGCAAAGTCCTTTGAAGAAGGAGCAGATATTTGTACTCATTCTTTAGAACGAGCACTTATTAAAAGAAAACAAAAAATAAGAGCTCACGCCTAGCAAAAAAATAGCAAAAAAAAGTTTTTTATAGATATAAAAATTATCTACATTTGCAGTCCGTTAGAAATAGCGGACTTTTTTATGTTCTTTTTAGTCGTTTAAAAGTTTGAAAAGCCGATGTAGCTCAGCTGGCTAGAGCAGCTGATTTGTAATCAGCAGGTCGTGGGTTCGAGTCCCTCCATCGGCTCTTAAAAATACCTCTTGAATAAGAGGATGTTCTTGAAAATATTGATTTAAAAGTGAGGGGAGATTCCAGAGCGGCCAAATGGGACGGACTGTAACTCCGTTGTCTTTCGACTTCGCAGGTTCGAATCCTGCTCTCCCCACATCTTTTAAATTATGGTAAGCGGGAGTAGCTCAGTTGGTAGAGCGTCAGCCTTCCAAGCTGAATGTCGCCGGTTCGAACCCGGTCTCCCGCTCAAAAATTCCTGCGAAGGCAGGAATCTCTTTCCGATAATAGAGAAGAGATACTAAACACTTTACGCCGACGTAGCTCAGGGGTAGAGCGTTTCCTTGGTAAGGAAGAGGCCACGGGTTCAAATCCCGTCGTTGGCTCAAAAAAAAATAAAGAGGGGTAGTCGCACTCGCTTTTTCAATATGAAAAGTCATCAGGCTAGAAAAATAAGTACACTAATAATAACTAAGATTAAAATAGCTTAAATCATGGCAAAGGAAACTTTTGACCGCTCAAAACCACATTTAAATATTGGTACAATTGGGCACGTTGATCACGGTAAAACTACGCTTACTGCTGCTATTACAACCGTATTAGCGAACGCTGGTTTATCAGAGAAGAGAGATTTCGATTCTATCGATAATGCTCCTGAAGAAAAAGAAAGAGGAATTACGATCAATACGTCTCACGTAGAGTATCAAACAGCTAATCGTCATTACGCTCACGTTGACTGTCCAGGTCACGCCGATTACGTAAAGAACATGGTTACTGGTGCTGCACAGATGGATGGAGCAATTCTAGTGGTTGCGGCTACAGATGGTCCTATGCCACAAACTCGCGAGCACATCCTTTTAGGACGTCAAGTTGGTATTCCACGTATTGTTGTATTTATGAATAAAGTAGATATGGTGGATGATGATGAGCTTCTTGAGCTTGTTGAAATGGAAATCAGAGATTTACTTTCTTTCTATGAATATGACGGTGATGAAGGACCGGTAATTGCTGGTTCTGCGCTTGGTGCACTTAACGGTGAGCAAAAGTGGGTGGATACAGTAATGGAGCTTATGGCTGCTGTAGATGATTGGATTGAGGAGCCAGTTCGTGATACTGAAAAAGATTTCTTAATGCCTATCGAAGATGTATTCTCTATTACTGGTCGTGGTACTGTTGCTACTGGTCGTATTGAAACTGGTATCGCAAATACTGGAGACCCTGTTGAGATTATTGGAATGGGAGCTGAAAAGTTAACTTCTACGATTACGGGTATTGAGATGTTCCGTAAAATTCTTGATAAAGGAGAAGCTGGAGATAATGCAGGAATCCTATTAAGAGGTATTGAGAAAACTCAAATCTCTAGAGGAATGGTAATTACTAAGCCTGGATCTGTAACTCCTCACTTAAAATTCAAAGCAGAGGTTTATATTTTGAAGAAAGAAGAAGGTGGACGTCACACTCCATTCCATAATAACTACCGTCCTCAGTTCTATGTACGTACAACTGATGTTACTGGAAACATTGCGCTTCCTGATGGAGTAGAGATGGTTATGCCTGGAGACAACTTGACTATTACTGTTGATCTTATTCAGCCTATTGCAATGAACGTAGGTTTACGTTTTGCGATTCGTGAAGGTGGTAGAACTGTAGGTGCTGGTCAGGTTACTGAAATTTTAGAATAAATTATTCTATATACTACTAAAGCTAAGGTGTCCCGTTTTAATGGGACGCCTTGACTTTTGTTAAGAGAAATGCTTATTACCGGTTTTTGAAAAGCATAAAAAACGGGTTTAGCTCAGTTGGTAGAGCACTGGTCTCCAAAACCAGGTGTCGGGAGTTCGAGCCTCTCAACCCGTGCTAAATGGAATAAATAGTATTCATCTATATTAAAGTTGGAAACTATTGAAGCGATTAAAAATTCGCTAAAATTATAAAGAGTATTATGGCAGGTTTGGTTAATTACATACAGGAATCATATAACGAATTAAAAAATCATGTAACATGGACACCCCTAGCAGAAGCACAACGTTTGATGGTGGTTGTGGCTGTGTTTTCTGTTATTTTTTCTCTAGCAGTTTGGGGCGTGGATAGTGTGTTTAGTAAGGCAATTACCTGGTATTTTGAAAAAATTGTAGGTGCTTAATATTTTTGACAATGGCTAAAACTGTGAATACAAAACAATGGTATGTAGTTCGGGCTGTAAGCGGTCAGGAAAATAAGGTTAAGTCCTATATAGAACAGGAAATAGGAAGACTTAATCTTGAAAATTATATTGAGCAAGTACTGGTTCCTACAGAAAAAGTTATCCAGATACGCAATGGAAAAAAAGTTAATAAAGAACGGGTATATTTTCCCGGCTATATTATGGTTCATGCAAATTTGGGAGGAGAGATACCCCATATCATTAAATCCATTAATGGTGTTATAGGGTTTCTTGGAGAAGTCAAAGGAGGAGATCCTGTGCCATTAAGAAAAGCAGAGGTTAATCGTATGTTAGGGAAGGTTGATGAGTTGGCCGTTAAGACTGACAATGTTGCGATACCTTTTGTTGTTGGCGAAACTGTTAAAGTAATAGATGGTCCGTTTAATGGATTTAATGGAGCGGTGGAGAAGGTAAATGAAGAAAAGCGTAAGCTTGAAGTTATGGTGAAGATTTTCGGTAGAAAAACACCACTGGAGTTAAGCTATATGCAGGTTGAAAAAATTTAAGTTTAGAAATAAATTGTTACACTAATATATCAAAGATATTGTTCTTCTGCTTCCACTAAAGAACATATCATTTTAAATTTTTAGAAATGGCAAAAGAAGTAAGTAAGGTTGTAAAGTTACAAGTGCGAGGAGGGGCAGCAAACCCATCTCCACCAGTAGGACCTGCTTTAGGTGCGGCCGGAGTTAATATTATGGAGTTCTGTAAGCAATTTAATGCTAGAACTCAAGATAAGGCCGGTAAAGTACTTCCTGTTGTTATAACTGTATATGGAGACAAGTCTTTTGACTTTGTTATTAAAACACCTCCTGCCGCAGTTCAATTAATGGAAGCAGCTAAAGTTAAAGGAGGTTCTGGAGAACCTAACCGTAAAAAAGTAGCAAAAGTTACTTGGGATCAAGTTCGTGCAATTGCAGAAGATAAGATGCCAGATCTCAACGCTTTTACAGTAGAAAGTGCTATGAAAATGGTAGCTGGAACTGCACGCTCAATGGGTATAACGGTTAAAGGTGGTGATGCACCTGCTTAACAACCAAAAAGTAAAATTAAAATGGCAAAATTAACGAAAAAGCAAAAGGAGAACGTTGCAAAAGTGGATGCTAATAATGCATATTCACTTGCTGACGCCTCTGCTTTAATAAAAGAAGTAAGCAATGTAAATTTTGATGCTTCTGTAGATATTGCTGTACGTCTTAATGTCGATCCTCGAAAGGCTAACCAAATGGTTAGAGGTGTGGTTACATTACCACACGGTACAGGAAAAGATGTAAAAGTTCTTGCTTTAGTAACTCCTGATAAAGAGGGAGAAGCTCAAGAGGCAGGAGCAGATTATGTTGGTCTTGACGAATATCTTGATAAGATTAAAGGAGGTTGGACAGACGTAGATGTTATTATTACCATGCCTAGTGTAATGGGTAAATTAGGACCATTAGGACGAGTTCTTGGACCTCGTGGTTTAATGCCAAACCCAAAAACAGGTACAGTAACTATGGACATTAAAAAAGCAGTCTCAGATGTAAAAGCCGGTAAAATTGACTTTAAAGTTGATAAGACTGGAATTGTACACGCATCAATCGGTAAAGCATCTTTTGATGCAGATAAGATTGCTGGAAATGCACAAGAATTATTAACCACCTTAGTAAAGCTTAAACCACAGACTGCAAAGGGATCATATATCAAAAGCATTTATATGTCAAGTACTATGAGTCCTAGCATTCTAATAGATTCAAAGCGATTTTCTGAGTAGTTAAAGACTTAAATTATGACAAGAGAAGAAAAATCAATAGTAATTAAAGATTTAACTGCAAGATTAGCTGATAATACTAATATTTATTTAGCTGATATTTCTGGATTGAATGCAGATAACACGTCAAAATTACGTCGTGCTTGTTTCAAAGCAGGAATAACATTATCGGTGGTTAAAAATACATTGCTTGCAAAAGCAATGGAAGCATCAGATAAAGATTTTGGAGAATTACCTGAAGTACTTAAAGGTAATACTTCTATTATGTTATCTGAAACTGGAAATGCACCAGCTAAGGTGATTAAGGAGTTCCGTAAAAAAGCAGAACGTCCTTTACTTAAAGGAGCATTTATAGAAGAGGCTATCTATGTTGGTGATGACCAACTTGATGCATTAGTTGATATTAAATCCAGAGAAGAACTTATTGGAGAAGTCGTTGGATTACTTCAATCACCTGCTAAGAACGTTATTAGTGCTCTTAAATCTGGTGGAGGTACCATTGCTGGAATTATCAAGACCCTTTCAGAAAAGGAAGGATAAAAATACGCACGCAATACAATTAATATATTAAAACAAAGATTTTTTAAAACGATAGAAAATGGCAGATTTAAAAGAATTCGCAGAACAATTAGTTAATCTTACTGTAAAAGAAGTAAATGAATTAGCTACTATACTTAAAGATGAGTACGGTATTGAGCCTGCTGCTGCTGCAGTAGCTGTTGCTGGACCTGGTGCTGGTGGAGATGCTGGTGGAGGAGATGAGCAAACTGAGTTTGACGTAATACTTACAGCAGCTGGTGGTTCTAAACTTGCAGTTGTAAAACTTGTAAAAGAATTAACAGGTCAAGGTCTTAAAGATGCAAAAGCGCTTGTAGATAATGCACCATCTCCAATTAAGGAAGGTGTGGCTAAAGATGAAGCAGAAGCACTTAAAGCACAATTAGAAGAAGCTGGAGCTGAAGTTGAGCTTAAGTAAGCTCATCCAAATAAACAAATAAAGGTTTAGGTTTTTCCGCTCTTTACGAGCGGAAAATCACCTAAACCATTTGTCGTATATAGTGGTTACCTATCTGTAACTAGACTCATTTTGATTGAGAGTCTTTAATCCCTAAATCAAAACTACTTGTCAAAAGGCAAGTTTAATCTCTAATCAAATTTCGTTCGTTGATGATGCAAGAAGCAAAACAAGCTGAAAGAATAAGTTTTTCTTCAGTAAAGAACAGACCTGATTATCCAGATTTTTTGGATATCCAAGTAAAATCCTTCCAGGACTTTTTCCAATTAGAAACCAAACCTGAAGAACGAGGAGATGAAGGTCTTTATAATACTTTCCTTGAAAATTTCCCAATAACTGATACTCGGAACAATTTTGTTCTTGAGTTTTTAGATTATTTTGTAGATCCACCTCGTTATTCCATTCAGGAATGTATAGAGCGTGGACTAACCTATAGTGTACCTCTTAAAGCTCGTCTTAAATTGTATTGTACAGATGACGAGCATGAAGATTTTGAAACCATCGTACAGGATGTGTACTTAGGAACCATACCTTATATGACTCCGAGTGGTACTTTCTGTATCAATGGAGCAGAGCGGGTTGTTGTATCACAACTTCACCGTTCACCAGGTGTATTCTTTGGACAATCGTTTCACGCAAATGGAACGAAATTGTATTCTGCTAGAGTTATTCCATTCAAAGGATCCTGGATTGAATTTGCTACCGATATCAATAGCGTGATGTATGCTTATATCGATCGTAAAAAGAAATTACCAGTTACTACGCTTTTCCGTGCGATTGGATTTGAAAGAGATAAAGATATTCTGGAAATCTTTGATCTAGCAGAAGAAGTTAAGGTTTCAAAAACTGGATTGAAAAAATACCTTGGACGTAAACTTGCAGCTCGTGTTCTAAATACTTGGCACGAGGATTTTGTAGATGAAGATACGGGAGAGGTTGTTTCAATAGAGCGTAATGAGATTGTTCTTGATCGTGATACCATACTTGAAAAAGAACATATTGAGGAGATTCTAGAATCGGGGACGAAAACAATTCTTTTACATAAAGAAGATAATCAACAGGCCGATTATGCAATTATTCACAATACATTGCAAAAAGATCCAACAAATTCTGAAAAAGAAGCTGTTGAACATATCTATAGACAATTACGTAATGCTGAACCGCCTGATGAAGAGACAGCGAGAGGTATTATAGATAAATTATTCTTTTCTGATCAACGATACAACCTTGGAGAGGTAGGTCGTTATAGAATGAATAAAAAATTACAATTGGATATTGAAATGGATAAGCAAGTGCTTACCAAACTAGATATCATTACAATCATAAAGTACTTAATTGAGTTGATCAACTCTAAAGCAGAGATTGATGATATTGATCACTTATCAAATCGTCGTGTACGTACGGTGGGTGAACAATTGTCAGCTCAGTTTGGTGTTGGTCTTGCACGTATGGCGCGTACGATTAGAGAGCGTATGAATGTGAGAGATAATGAGGTCTTTACTCCTATTGACCTTATTAATGCTAAGACTTTATCTTCTGTGATTAACTCGTTCTTTGGAACAAATCAGTTATCACAGTTTATGGATCAAACAAATCCACTTGCAGAGATTACACATAAACGTCGTCTGTCTGCATTAGGACCCGGAGGTTTATCCCGTGAACGTGCAGGATTTGAGGTTCGTGATGTGCATTATACACATTACGGTCGTCTATGTCCTATTGAAACTCCTGAAGGTCCAAATATTGGATTGATCTCTTCACTTTCTGTATATGCGAAGGTGAACAGTATGGGATTCATTGAGACACCATATCGTAAGGTTGAAAATGGTCAGATAGACCTTAAGACAAAACCACAATATCTAAGTGCCGAAGAAGAAGAAGGAATGTTAATCGCTCAGGCGAATAACCCTATGAATGATGATGGTACGATAGAATTAGATAAAGTAATTGCTCGTATGGAGGGTGATTTCCCTGTAGTGGAAAAATCTGAAATACATTATGCCGATGTATCTCCAAACCAGATTGCATCTATATCTGCATCTTTAATTCCATTCTT
>CAZPTJ010000107.1:0-10749 GCA_964589085.1 uncultured Flavobacteriaceae bacterium
CCATCACATTCTGCAGTAAAGGTTTGCGCCCAGTCAAAATTGTTTTGAGGATCAAAACCACCTACGTCATTTCCAAAAGCACACTGTCCCAATGTTGAAGAAGCTGTTAACATTGAAATGAATAGTATAGAATAAAAAAAAGAAGTAGTGGAATTAATGTAATATTTAACCATAGGGAGGATTTAAGTGATTTAAAATAGAATAATGTCTTTAAGTCGTTTCCTTTAATATATCCTAACATTAAAAACCTTTTTTGTTTATCCAAACAAATGCTTAACGACATCATGAACTTTTCCAAGCTTTACCACTTGAATGGCAAAATGTTGATCAGGGAGTTTACAGTATTTGGAAATGATAATGGTTTGAAAACCTAGTTTTTCAGCTTCAGAGATACGTTGTTCCACACGTGTTACAGGGCGTACTTCTCCTGCTAATCCAACTTCGGCAGCAAAGCAAACGGTTTTGTCTACCGAGATATCTACATTAGATGATAATACCGCAGCAACTACTGCTAGATCAATAGCCGGATCGTCTACTGTTATTCCACCTGTAACGTTAAGGAAAACGTCTTTGGCCCCGAGTTTAAAACCAGCACGTTTTTCTAAAACAGCAAGAAGCATATTTAACCGTTTTACATTATAGCCAGTGGCGCTGCGTTGCGGTGTGCCATAAACAGCTGTACTTACGAGTGCCTGTATCTCTATCATTAATGGTCGCATTCCTTCTAGTGTAGCGGCAATAGCTGTGCCGCTAAGCTCTTCTTCATTTTTTGAAATTAATATTTCACTCGGATTATTGACTTCACGTAAGCCACTGCCCTGCATCTCATAGATGCCCAATTCATTAGTGCTTCCAAAACGGTTTTTATGCGCTCTTAGAATACGATATACATGATTACGATCCCCTTCAAATTGTAGTACCGTATCTACCATATGCTCCAGTATTTTAGGTCCGGCGATATTTCCTTCTTTAGTAATATGGCCTATAAGGATAACTGGTGTTGCGGTTTCCTTTGCAAAGCGTATCAATTCAGAAGTCGTTTCGCGTATCTGAGAGATACTGCCTGCCGTACTTTCGATATAATCGGTATGCAGCGTTTGTATGGAATCAATAATCAGAATATCAGGCGTGGTTGTTTCTATATGCCTGAAAATATTTTGTGTTTTGGTTTCTGTTAGAATATAGCAGGAGTCGTTCTCAGGATGGATGCGTTCTGCTCGCATTTTGATTTGTTGCTGACTTTCTTCTCCAGAAACATAAAGCGTTTTATAAGGGAGTTTCAAAGATATTTGAAGTAATAACGTGCTTTTTCCTATTCCTGGCTCGCCTCCTAAAAGTATTACAGATCCAGGCACTAATCCTCCGCCCAGGACTCTGTTGAGTTCATTGTTTTTGGTGTCCATTCTGATTTCTGCAGCTGCAGAAATCTCATCTAATTTTAAAGGTTTTGATGAACGTGAATCTGACTTGACAAGATTGGTACTTGTTTTCCAATCCTTTTGATCGGCTTTTTGTACAACTTCTTCGACAATAGTATTCCATTCCTTACAGGCATGACATTGTCCCTGCCATTTGGCGTGTTGTGTTCCACAATTTTGGCAAAAGAACGTAGTTTTGGTTTTAGCCATGAATCCATTTTCGCTTAAAGCGAAAGTAGCTATATTGAGAAGAAGATAAAAATCGGATGATGTCTAAAAAAGATTTTGAAATAGTAAAAACAGGTGTTTTTACGTGTTTTTATTTCTTTAAAAAGAGAGATATTTGAATACTTGAAAAAAGCAAGGTTTAAGTTGAGGAAAATATTTAGGATATTATGTGCTTAAGCACATGGCCAAAAGAAAAACCTTCGTTGGGGGACGAAGGTTTTTTTATGTTGTTGTTTTAAATATTGTTTAATATCCAAAATCCTGCTTGATCTTATCTGCTTTATCCAGCATAAGGTCCTTGGTTAAAGAGCCCACCTCTTCAAGTAAAAAGGCATTTTGATATGTCTTCATTGCCTTTTTAGGTTGGCCGGTTTCCTCTAGATAAAGTGCCAAATAATAATTACCTAACATGGTATCTGGATGATGTGTTCGAGCTAGTTTTCCTAATTTCTCCAAACTCTCCCAATCTTTTTTCTTCTTTATCGCGGTATATACGGCTGTAAAATCATTAACACGTATTTGATCTTCTAGACCGAAAAGATCTTTTACAGTGGCATATTTGTCAACCAGATAGTCATAAGGTGAGCCGGGCAATTTTGAAACAACCTCTTTGTATTCCTTTTTGCTTATAGGGCGATAAATTGCAAATATCTCTTCCAGTGCTTTAGGAATAGCACGTCCAACAAGAGAGTAGTGAGTTGCACCATCAAAATTGTCAAAATTATACCGCACATTTTCATTAGTCACGGTTTTTAACTGTGTGTTTAAATCTTCAATGTCTAGGCGTAGTCCTTTAATATCATCGCTACTGGTCGCCAGATAGTAAAAGATTTTTTCTTTTACTGCAGAAAAACGTTCTGCAAGCCGTTCACCCATACTTGGAGCTAATTCAGGACTTATAGAAATATACCCTTGAAAGAGTGAGGGTTCTTTAAAGAGGTAATAATTCATAAAATTAGCCGTAAGATCATGACCGACGATGATTCTAAAATTGGCGGTGCGGTAATTGGCATCTAGCCAAGGCATCATTTCTAATCCTAAAAATTCAAAAAAAGCAGCTCCTTTGTCTGAAGGAAGAAAAGTCTCTTCATCATAATAGGTGTCATCTTCACGGGTGTCTATTTGTACAACACCTACTACGATAGCTTCAGGCATTTCTTCCCAATAGCTGTTGTAATCTACATTTCCTGCGACAGGTTCAAAGAGATAATCACCGTCTAAAGCAACAATGATCGGGTAATTCTTTTCAATATTGTCCGCATAATTACGGGGTAATTGAATTTTAAGTTGTCGCTTTTGATCAAGTTTAGAAGATTCTATTTCATGATATTCAATCTGAGCGATTAAAGGGCTTACAACATACAGTAGTAGGATAAAAAAATATAATCTCATGTTAGGGGGTTTTTAAGCAGCCCTAAAATACTAAAATTTAAACGTTTTAGTACGTATTAAAAATAATAGCCCACAACTACCTCCAACAACAATATTAAAAAGTGTTTGTACACCCCAAACTATCCACCCGAAAACAGCACCGTCTTCATAACCAAAAAAAGTAAATATAGCGGCCATACCTATAGGGTACGTTCCAAGGCCACCATTGGAGGCAGACATAGAGAATGCACCGATAACAAAAGCTGCTAGAATAACGCCCAAAGGTGCCATGGCAATTTCTGGAACGGTGTACTTCATAACCCAAAACATCAGAATATACATGGCCCAGATAAAAAGAGTATGAAAAATAAAAGCGCTATTATTCTTCATATGAAGAATACTTTTTACACCTTCCAATACCCCTAGTCCAAAATTCCGAATTCTGATAATAAGAGGATGTTTGGATAGTTTTAATATACGTAAACCAATAATGCCCAAAATCAAAAGGGTTAACACTACCAGTATGGATGGAATCGGATTAGCATTTTCTTTAAAGAAATAATCAATAAGGGTAGTAGATTGTAGGATGACAGCCGTGCCCATGATCAAGATAAGCATTACGAGATCGGCAATACGTTCTGAAACTATTGTTCCAAAGGCTTTCTCAAAAGGTATTTTTTCATATTTGCTGATGACAACACCTCGCATTACTTCTCCTGCTCTTAGGATAAATGTATTGACAAAGTAGGCAATCATTACTGCTGAAAAACTGTTTCCTAACTTAGGAACATAACCCATAGGTTCCAACATAAATTTCCATCGATACGCACGAGAGATATGACTAAACAAAGCTAAAATCAAAGAAATAATAATCCATAACGGATTGGCTGTTTTTAAGGTTGCAATAACCTGTGAAAATCCATCATCTCCAAGGAGTTTAAAGGAATACCAAGCCAAAAGAACTCCGAACCCTAGCGGAAGAATTATTTTTAATGCTTTAATAAGCTGTTTATTCACAACTACTGGAGTAAGTTAGTCGTTTCATCAGGGAAAACAAGGGTAGGTTTGAATTGTTTTGCTGCTTCCAGCTCCATAAAGGCATACACAATCAGAATCAGAATGTCACCCTTAGATACTTTACGAGCGGCAGCACCATTAAGAGTTATTTCACCACTATTTCTAGGGCCCGGAATAGCATAGGTCTCCAAGCGTTCACCATTGGTTACATTGACAATTTGAACACGTTCCCCCTCTATCACATTGGCCGCATCCATAAGGTCTTCATCTATGGTTATACTGCCTATATAGTGCAATTCTGCACCAGTTACTTTGACACGATGGATTTTGGATTTTACAACATTAACAAGCATAAGGCAAAGATACGGTTTTAATTCAGGGCTATATTATCAATAAGTCTAACTTCTCCAGCAAAAGCGGCAATAAAAGCACGATATTTTTGATGTTTGCGCTTTCGCAAAAGCGGCTTAAGTGTTGCGATATTGGCAATTTCAAAATACTCCAATTCTAAATCAGGATGACCTTTAAATTGCTCTTCTACCCATCTTTTAATAGATAATGCACTTTTTGATGAAAAATCTGCTCGGGTCTGCTTAAGCATTTCATAAATAAAGGGAGCAATATTCAGTTGATGAGGTGTTAATCTTGCATTACGACTACTCATGGCAAGACCATTTTTCTGACGATGGATGGGGCATCCAATTATTTTGATGGGTAACTTTTCGATTTCAACTAATTTTTTGACAATTTGTAATTGCTGAAAATCTTTTTCACCAAAAAACGCCATATCTGGCATAAGCTGCCTAAAAAGCAAATTAAGTACTGTTCCTACTCCGTTAAAATGTCCAGGTCTATACCTCCCTTCCATTGCAATAGCAAGATGTCCAAAATTGTACGACGTTGCTATTACTTGGTTGCCATAAACGGTCTTTGGTTCCGGGGCGTAAATAATAACTTTTGATTCATAGGGCTGCAATAATTGAATATCTTGAGTGATGGTACGTGGATATTTTTCAAGATCTGATGAATTATTGAATTGAGTAGGATTTACAAAAATACTCACAACTACCTTATGGCATTGCTTTAATGCATAATCTATAAGGGAGAGATGCCCCTCGTGAAGTGCACCCATCGTAGGAACAAAGCCTATTTTATTTTGCAGACTCTGTTCATTTTCAACCCAAAAGTTAATGTTGCTTTTTTCTTTTAGAACTTGCACTTTAATTTAAAATTAACAGCGTGCAAACTTAGTATATTCCGGTCAAAGTGCATAAAATTTAGTACTTTTGCGTGTTTTTACAGAAGAATAAGAACTTAGAAGGATTTTATATGAAAGATAAGAGGATATTGTACGTGTCATCTGAAGTTATACCTTATTTGCCAGAGACCGAAATTGCCTCTATGTCGTTTGAAGCTCCGCAAATGGTAAATTCCAAGGGTGGACAGATACGCATTTTTATGCCGCGATATGGTAATATTAATGAGCGCAGACATCAGTTGCACGAAGTAATACGCCTTTCGGGAATGAATTTGGTTATCAATGATTTTGATATGCCTTTGATTATTAAAGTAGCATCGATTCCTAAGGAACGTATGCAGGTATATTTTATTGATAATGAAGAATACTTCAAACGTAAGGCTACATTTGCAGATGAAGATGGTAAGCTTTTTGAAGATAATGACGAGCGTGCAATTTTCTTTGCAAAAGGAGTTGTGGAGACGGTGAAAAAACTAAACTGGTCACCGGATATTATTCATGTTCATGGCTGGCTGGCTTCTTTACTACCATTATATTTAAAGAAATATTATGCTAGTGAGCCCTTGTTTGCTAAAAGTAAAATTGTAACTTCCGTCTATAATACAGGATTTGAAGGATCGTTAAATCAATCGATGATTAATAAAATCGCTTTTGATGGTATAGATCCAGAGCAAATCAATGAACTAGAAGATCCTACCTATGAGAATTTGATGAAAGTAGCGGTTAAAAACGCCGATGCTGCCATTGTTGGATCTCCTGAATTAGACGAAAACCTAATCAAACTTCTAAATACCACCAAAATACCCGTGCTTTCCTACAAAAAAAAGGAAGAATTTGCACAAGCCTATGAAGAATTTTACACAACAAGAGTGTTAAATTAGAATTGTATTATGAAGTTATTTAAATATGTTTTAAAAGGTATTAGTACCTTATTTCTTTTTGCCTTTATTTTTGCTTGTCAGGAAGATTTTAGTGAAGTAGGAACTGACATTGTAGGTCAAGTTAATTTTGATACACGGGAGGTTGATGATCTCAGTGTAACGGCTTTTAGTCGTTCCTTTTCTCAAGGGGTTCAGACTAATGCATTGCCGGTAGGAGCCTTAGGCTTTTATCGAGACAATGTATATGGAACAACAAATGCACGCGTACTCACGCAATTAATGATTTCTAGAGATAATCCTGATTTTGGAGATAATACAGTTATCGACAGTGTTATTTTAACACTACCATATTTCAGTACAATTCTCGATACAGATGCAGATGGAAATTCTACATTTGAATTAGATTCTATTTTTGGAGGTGGACCGATGCGTTTAACTGGGTTTCGATCCGATTTCTTTTTAAATGATCTCGATCCTGATTCTGGTTTTGAGGATCCAGCTATTTATACTTCTGATCAATTAGAAGGATTTTCCGGAATTGAAGGAGATATTCTTTTTGATATTCAGAATTTCGTCCCTGATGATCGTCAGATTGTTCTAACGGCCTTTCAAGAGCCTGGAGATTCCGATTCTGGAGAAGCTGTATCTCGCATTCCTCCAGCACTTCGTATACCCTTAGACAATGATTATTGGGAACAGGAGATTCTTAATAGAGAAGGAGACGATGTGTTATTGAATCAGAATAGCTTCAATAATTTCTTTAGAGGATTGTATTTGAGGATTGAACCTGTAAGTGGTAATGGAAATTATATTCTTTTTGATTATAGCGAAGCCGATATTACGATCTTCTATAATTTTGAAGGTATAGATGACTCAACACCCGCAGGAGAGGCAGATGATCAATTTGGAGACATTATGTTCAACCTAACAGGAGGTGTGCAACTTGTAGGCTATCAGAATGATTTTAATACTAATATTATACAAGATATTGCCAATGCTGATGACGTCAATGGAGAAGAAAATCTATATTTAAAAGGAGGAGATGGAAGTATAGCACTTATTGATCTTTTTGGCCCTGATCTTGATGGAAATGGAGTAGCCGATCAGTTGGAGGTTTTAAGAGAGTGTAATATTATTATCAATGAAGCCAACCTTACTTTTTTTGTAGATCAGGAAGAAATAGCTGCAGGAAGTGGAGAGGATGAACCAGAACGTATATTTATCTATAATTTTGAAAATAGTAGTATTCTACTTGATGCATTAAGCGATTTGACCTCTGGAACTGAGGGTGCAGTTTCTACACGTACTAATCATTTAGGTAGATTGGTAAGAGAAGAAGAAAATGATATTTCGAGTCCCGGAGTAAGTTACCGTATTAGAATCACAAGACATTTAGATAATATAATTAATAGAGATTCAACAAATGCGCGTTTAGCATTAGCGGTTTCTCAGAATGTACTTATTCCTAGTACATCTATTATAGGTGGTACAGAGGATTTGGAACAAATAGAACGATTGCCGATCACCTCAGTAATATCTCCGGAAGGAACGATCTTGCATGGAAATCTGAGTGATAACAATGAGAAGAGATTACGTTTACGTTTATTTTATACGCTTACAGAAGACATTGACCCCAATAGCCCCTGTGGACAATTACTAGGGATTGAATAAAATATACTTATGTGTGGAATTGTTGGTTACATTGGATATAGGAAAGCCTACCCTATAATATTACAAGGACTACAACGACTGGAGTATCGTGGTTATGATAGTGCAGGAATAGCACTTTATGATGGCGATCACCTTAAATTGTGCAAAACCAAAGGCAAAGTAAGTGATCTGGAATCTCGAATTTCCAGTGAAATATCAACAGATGGAACCGTAGGGATAGGTCATACGCGATGGGCTACTCACGGAGTTCCTAATGACGTAAATTCACACCCACATTATAGTAATTCTGGAAATCTTGTTATTATCCACAATGGGATTATAGAAAATTACGATCCTATACGACAGGAGTTGATTAAACGAGGATTTACTTTTAAATCTGATACAGATACTGAAGTTTTAGTCAATCTTATTGAAGATGTAAAACAAAAGGAAAACGTAAAGCTAGGAAAAGCAGTTCAGATTGCATTAAATCAAACAATAGGAGCGTATGCAATTGCCGTTTTTGATAAAACAAAACCGGATGAAATAGTAGTGGCTAGACTTGGAAGTCCATTGGCGATAGGAGTAGGAGAAGATGAATTTTTTATTGCATCTGATGCGACTCCTTTTATAGAATATACTAACAATGCCGTATATCTGGAAGATGGAGAAATGGCAGTGGTTAGAATCCATAAAAAACTTAAGGTTCGAAAAATAAAAGATGACTCTTTAGTAGATCCTTATGTTCAGGAATTACAACTTAATCTTGAACAGATAGAAAAAGGTGGCTATGAGCATTTTATGCTTAAGGAAATCTATGAGCAGCCAGATGCAATTACAGATACCTTTAGAGGACGTATGCGTGTTCAGGAAGGGATCGTTAAGATGGCTGGCGTTGATGATCATATTGATAAGTTCCTAAATGCACGTCGTATTGTTATTGTTGCTTGTGGAACATCTTGGCATGCTGGTCTGGTAGCCGAATATATTTTTGAAGAACTGGCACGCGTTCCTGTAGAGGTAGAGTATGCTTCTGAATTCAGATATCGTAATCCAGTTATTTATAAAGATGATGTTGTTATTGCTATTTCTCAAAGTGGAGAGACGGCAGATACGATGGCAGCGATTAAACTTGCCAAGAAAAACGGTGCTTTTGTTTTTGGAGTATGTAACGTTGTAGGTTCTTCTATTTCTAGAGAAACACATTCGGGAGCATACACTCATGCAGGCCCAGAAATAGGTGTAGCATCGACTAAGGCATTTACCACGCAGATTACTGTTCTGACTTTGATCGCGCTGCTGTTAGCTAAGCGTAAAGGAGCTATATCAACTTCAGATTTCCATGCCTATTTGCAGGAATTGGAACGCATTCCGGAAAAAGTAAAAAAAGCTTTAGAATCTAATGATCACGTAAAATATGTTGCGCATCAATATAAAGATGCAGAAAATGCATTGTACCTAGGACGAGGTTTTAATTTTCCTGTCGCATTAGAAGGAGCTTTGAAACTTAAGGAGATTTCTTATATCCATGCTGAAGGTTATCCTGCAGCTGAAATGAAGCATGGGCCAATCGCACTTATTGATGAACAAATGCCCGTCGTAGTTATCGCAACAAAGAAGGGACACTATAAGAAAGTAGTCAGCAATATTCAGGAGATAAAATCCAGAAAAGGGAAGATCATTGGTATTGTGACAGAGGGAGATCAAACGGTCAAAGAACTTGCTGATCATGTTATCGAAATCCCTGAAACAATAGAAGCTTTAACACCACTTTTAACTACAATCCCGTTGCAATTGTTATCGTATCATATTGCTGTGATGTTAGGAAGAAATGTAGATCAACCTCGTAATCTCGCAAAGTCTGTAACTGTGGAGTAATTCTTAGTGAACTATTAAACTTTTTTGTATTTCTTGTAGCGTTTCTTTTTCGTTAGCCCATCCTTCACTGGATAATACATCTGAGGTGTCATAATGTAAAAACCAATCGTCTATGATTTCCTTAGCCTTGGGATATTTTTCTATAAAGTTGACATAAGTTGTTGCCTGGATGATTTGCAATTCTTTTTTTATAGGAATGCCTATGATTTTATAATCATATTCACCATTATCTAGGAGCTTGAGCATGCCTATAGGGATAATTTCAAGAATAGTCCCTGTAGGTAAAGCCTCTGCTATGACTAAAATATCCAAGGCATCTCCATCACCTCCTTCATCAATAGTCGATAAAGTAGAAGGAATAAATCCATAATTTCCAGGATAAGGCAAGAAATTTATAATACGTTCCTGGCCATTCTTTTTGTCTATTTCAAAAGTATATGATGTTTTATTGTATTCTACTTTTTTATTGGTTCCAGAAGGGATTTCAATAACACATTGTAGGACTCCATTTTCCGAAAAAGCAGGTAAAGCATTATAATCTATAGCTGTCTGAGTATTGCATCCTATATACATACAGGATAACATCAAATAGATAAGATAACTCCTGTACTTCATGTTAAAGATGAGGTTGGTAGTTTATAAGTTGTACACCACGTACATATTTGGAGTTTTTAGAAAGACGTGATGTAAAATGTTGGGTCAGTCTTCTAGATTCATTGTCGTGTGCTCTTGCATATTTCAATTCAAGAACAATTTCAGGTATACAAACTTTGGATTGTTCAAAATTATGTACATCAGGATTATAGAAAGCCATATTGTAATCAACAGTTATTCGATATTTTTTGCAATGGGATAAAAAATATCTGCGCTCATAACTATTATACAAAGAGGGGTGTGTGGCCTGAACTTTGACAAGAAGTTGTTGTTGATCTTCCTTTTTATAAGGTTGTTGAATAAGATATTCTTTAATAGCCGTTGAAGTTTTAGAGGAAAGATCAAACTTCACATCGCTTAAGGCGAAAGACAATTTATCACCTACTACGCCATA
>CAZPTJ010000108.1:0-10639 GCA_964589085.1 uncultured Flavobacteriaceae bacterium
ATGCAAGTATCTTCAATATTTAGAAAAAAGAAAACCGCCTAAAAATAGGCGGTTTATATGAATATATATTTGTGTTTAATTTGCTTCTGCAATAACATCAAATCCAAAAGGCACAACTACATTTCTATGAAAACGAATAGAAGCTTCATAAGAACCTAAGCGTTTTATAGTATTACCTGGTACAGTGATATACTTCTTATCTAAACTGATACCTTGCTTTTCAAGAGCTTCTGCAAGATTTGCATTATTTACAGATCCAAATAGTTTATCACCATCGCCTGTTTTTGCAGAAATCTTTACAGTAACCTCTTTAAGTTGGTCTGCCTGCTTCTGAGCATCATCAATAAGTTTCTGCTCTTTGTGGGCTCTTTGCTTTAAATTTTCAGCCAATACCTTTTTTGCAGAAGGTGTTGCTAAAACTGCATAGCCCTGTGGGATCAAATAGTTTCTTCCGTAACCATTCTTTACAGTAACAACGTCATCTGTAAAGCCCAAATTCTCAACGTCTTTCTTTAATATAAGTTCCATAGTTACTGATTATTTATACAAGTCAGTTACATAAGGCATTAATGCCAAATGGCGAGCACGTTTTACGGCTACACTAACTTTACGTTGATATTTAAGAGAAGTACCTGTAAGACGACGAGGTAGTAATTTACCTTGCTCGTTTACAAAAGATCCTAGAAAATCTGCATCTTTATAATCGATGTATTTGATTCCTGATTTCTTGAAACGACAGTACTTCTTTGTCTTTTGTGTTTCAATGTTTAATGGAGTAAGATATCTGATCTCTCCATCTTTTTTTCCTTTAGCTTGTTGTTCTATCGATGCCATAACTTACGCTTTTTCTTTGTTTCTTTTAACTCTCTTTTCAGCCCAAGCAATTGCGTGCTTATCTAACTTAACTGTTAAATAACGCATCACACGCTCATCACGACGAAATGCTAATTCATAAGGCCCGATAGCTTCTCCGGGAACAGTAAATTCAAACAAGTGGTAAAATCCACTCTTTTTGTTTTGGATGGCATAAGCTAATTTTTTTAGCCCCCAATCCTCTTTGTTAATCATCTTAGCGCCGTTAGAAACAAGAAAATCTTCGTATTTCTTAACTGTTTCCTTTATCTGATCATCAGATAAAACGGGATTTAAGATGAAAACAGTTTCATAATGGTTCATACTATTTTATTTAAAAATGAGTGCAAAATTAATGAATTGTCTTAGACTAGACAAAGAAATATGAGCTCAAATTAACAATTTATCACCTTCTAAAACGGAAAACGAGTAAACAGTTATTCAAAATTTGAATATTTCGACTTGATCTATAATAAATATATGAACTATAATCAAGCTTTTATCGTAGTGTGTGAACCAAAAAAATTAGATGGATCTTCTTTTTTCTTTAATCGTTTCAATTGATCATAATTTCCTTGAAAATAATTTTCAATGGGTACTTCGGCATCTTTGAAACTAATGAAAGAGCCTTTTGTTTGAGGAAAATTAAAAGATCTAGCTTCTTTTATCCATTGTAGGGCTTGAGCCACTTTTTCAGGGTCATAATGCTCTCTATCTTCATCATTTTCATTCCACCAGACTTGATATTGAATAGTATACGGTCTTTTTTGATACGGAAATGCGACTCCAAAAGGTACGGGCAATGGTTGAAAGTTACTGTTATAAAAATTTCCAGAAATAGCTCCTAAAGTAACATAACAATGTACACTAGCACTATGATCTTCATCAAGGATATGTTTTGATCTTAATGTAGTAATGAGATTCATACGCCCTTCATTTCCCAAACCAGATTCTACAACGAGTTTACTACTTAACTTGTGCGGAGCTTTATCGTCATTATCAGGTGGGAAGTGACGCAATGCAGTAGGCACAAACTCTTTAGCTGCAACTTTTTTTGCTACAACACTAGATTCACGTTCCCAATTACCAAAATCATAGTAATCCTCTTTCGGAATATTGATAATTTCAAAGGCTGTATCTCCTGTTTTTGAATACGAAGGAAGAGGCTTACTTTCAGATTGTGCAATAACCACCTCCAAAGGCTTCATAGCTTCGGGAAACCACTTGGCCATATCATTATCAAATTCTCCTATAATATCATCTCCATCAGTGCCATAATAACCATAAAACTTTATTTTATGAAAAGACTGCGCTTCTGCACTTTCATCTTCAGGTATAGCGAAAATCTGGAGGTTAGTTCCAATTAAATTTTTATTGGTATCTGGCGCAATAAGGTTTTCCCAATATTCTAAAACCTTAATCGCAGGCGGCATAAGTCTACCTCCTGGCATATTTTCCCACAAAGCTGTAAAACGCAATGTGTTTTTTGGCTGATCAAACGTTTGTATATAGAGTTCTGTTAGGATTCCAAAAGTAAAACCTCCTCCTCCTTTAAGTGCCCATAACAATTCCAGATCCTCCGCATTTTTATGTGTTAATTTTCTTATGTTTCCTTCTGCATCAATTATTGTAGCGCCAACCACATACTCGCAACACATTCCTTGAAGTCGTGTCCAAGGGCCCCAACCTCCTCCAAGGGTAAAACCCATAACTCCTACAGTTTTACAGGTTCCATGAGGAATACATAAACCCTTTCTATTAAGCAAAGGAATTATTTTCTCGAAAATTACGCCAGACTCAACACGTATCACCTTGTCTTTATCAATATCCTTTTCTGAAATGTTGTTCATTTTGGAAAAATCAATAACAATGGCATTAGTCGCTGTGCATTCTCCCTCATGATCATGACTACCCGAACGCACACGTAATTTATAATCTTGTCTATTGGCCAATGCAACTTTAACTACTTTTTGCGCCTGTTCGGTAGTTTTACAAAAGGCTATAAGTGCAGGGAATACGTCAAATTTTAGATTAAAGGGGTTTCGACTCTTATCATAATCATGATCTCCTTGAAGCAAT
This sequence comes from uncultured Flavobacteriaceae bacterium, assembly GCA_964589085.1. GTDB lineage: Bacteria > Bacteroidota > Bacteroidia > Flavobacteriales > Flavobacteriaceae > Dokdonia. Next base: position 2,932 of record CAZPTJ010000108.1, read on the forward strand.
ACTTCAGGAGCATCTGGCATATGTTGAATTTCCTTCTTAATTTCTAAAGGTGTCTTTATCATCTTTTATTATTGAGGTTACTATTATTTCCTAAAGGACGGATGACTAATCATAGTCCTAATAGAATCCCACGTCTTTTCCGGTATTCAAAATTCATTGCATTATGCAATACCTTGCTATCACTTCACAAGAAAATATGAACTAGTAGTAAATGAAAAGACCTAAACTCTATTACCCTCCCATTAAATTCCTTTAAATCAAAGAAATAAAAATAATTGAAGAATCTCAACAAAAGGATAGCATAAAATTAATTTTACAGAATCAATTCTTCGTCAAAATAGCACACTTGATCCTAATGGAATGAACTCTCGATTGAAACCTTCCTGTTTTATACTTTATAGGAGTCGATTAAAAACAAATATCTTCGACGAAAACCACAAAAATATTGTTTAATAGTTTTTTTTTCCTTAATATTGACCTGCTTAACCTATTTATATCTTAAAACTGTGGAAGGAGTAATTTTAGATTGCGCCGTAGTAGATGACTCGAGCTTACAACGATTAGCCATCGTTAAAATGATCAATGATCATCCTAATCTTCGGCTAGTAGCGGAGTACAATAATGCGATTGAAACAAAAAATGGTCTTCTTGAAACGAAGGTTGATCTTATCTTTCTAGATATAGAAATGCCTATTCTTTCAGGTTTTGACTTATTAGATGACCTTATCCATAAGCCACAAATCATTTTTGTGACTGGTAAAACAAAATATGCCTACAAGGCCTTTAATTATAACGCCATTGATTACTTGCGTAAGCCTATTACTAAAGATCGCTTTACGAATGCAGTATACAAAGCAATAAGCTTACATAAATTAAGAACCGAAGGTGCTATAGAAGATGACGATTATATTTTTGTTAAGAGTAACCTTAAAAAGAAAAAGGTGATCCTTAATGAATTAAAGTATATTACAGCTCTGGGAGATTATGTGAAGTTAGTAACGGTACATGATCCTATTATTGTGTTGGCGACAATGAAATCATTTGTTGCACAATTACCTCCTGAGCGTTTTATGCGTATTCATAAATCCTATATCATTAATATTGATAAGGTGGATAAGTATAACAGTAGAAATATTGAAATAGACGGAGAGAAGATTCCATTGAGTAGGCATAAAAAAGCTGACTTGATCGATGCACTCTCTGCATAACTTTTAAAAAACCGCTCTCAAGCGGTTTTTTTATGCATAGGTATCTACATCGAGGATCAATCGTACACTTCGATATGGGGCAACAGCCTTAAAACTCAATTGCACCCGCAGTATTTCTTTTTTTACAGCTTGTAATGATTGCTTAGGCGAAATTTTAATCATAATATGCTTATGATATAGATTACGTATTCTGGCTACAGGTGGTGTTTCCGGCCCTAATACGTTTGAGGTGCCTAACACATTGCATAGACTCTGCGTTAACCATTGAGACGCTTCTTCTATCTTCTGATAATCGCGATGTTTAAGAGTGATTTTAATCAGGCGATGAAAAGGAGGATACTTATACGTATGACGTTCTTCAAGCTGTTCCTTATACATTCCCTCAAAGTTATTTACAGATACCTGTTGTAAAATCTGATGATATGGGTTATAGGTTTGTACTAATACCTTTCCTCTTTTCTGGGTCCGCCCTGCCCTACCTGATACTTGAGCAATTAATTGATAACTACGCTCATGTGCACGAAAGTTAGGGTAGTTTAGTAACGTATCTGCCTGTAGAATTCCTACTAAAGTGACATTTCGAAAATCGAGACCCTTGGTCAACATTTGAGTTCCCACTAGAATATCAATATCACCATCTTCAAAAGCAGTAATTAGTTTTTCAAAGGCATGTTTACCTCTGGTAGTATCAGAGTCCATACGACTAATAGTCGCTTCGGGATACAAGGTCTTTAAAGCACTTTCTACCTGTTCTGTTCCAAAACCTTTGGTCGTCAATTCTGTACTACCACAGGCCTGGCACTTTTGTTGAACGGCAATATGATGACTACAGTAATGACAACGTAACTGGTCTCTATATTTATGATAGGTCAAACTTACATCACAATTGGGGCATTGCGGTGCAAAACCACAGGTCGTACATTCTAGAATAGGGGAATACCCTCTTCTATTCTGAAAGAGAATGACCTGCTCTCCTTCTGCCAAAACATCGGTTATATTACGCAATAGGGTATCACTAAAATAACCCGTCATCATCCGTTTACGACGCTTTTCTTTAATATCTACCAATTGAATTTCGGGCATCAATACATTGCCATAGCGTTGGTTCAGGCTTACCAGCCCATATTTTCCTTTTTGGGCGTTATAATACGTTTCTATGGCTGGAGTAGCAGATCCCAGGACTACTTTTGCCTTGTGTAATTGTCCTAAAACAATAGCAGTATCTCTTGCATGATACCTAGGTGCAGGTTCAAATTGCTTAAAACTGGATTCATGCTCCTCATCTACTATAATTAGACCTAAATCATTAAAAGGCAATAATACGGCACTTCGTGCTCCAATAATGAGTTGTGCATTTGAAGCTCCCTTAAGCACATTATTCCATACTTCTGTACGTTCATTTACCGAATATTTGGAATGAAAAACAGCTATTTTATTCCCAAAATAGGCTTCCAATCGTCTGATCAATTGTGTGGTCAATGCAATTTCCGGGAGCAGGTATAATACTTGTCGTCCGGTTGTGAGAATCTCTTCGATAAGGTTTACATAGACTTCGGTTTTACCGGAAGCGGTAACTCCATGAAGTAAGCAAACATCTTTTTCTTCAAAAATACTCTTAATGGCTATCATTGCTGCGGCTTGTGCAGCATTCAATTCCTTTCGTATAGTAGAGGCCTCATTAAATGAGATCCGATCTTCCTGTTTTTTATCAATTATAAAAACTCCTTTTTTTACTAAGGCCTGCAACTGTGCAGATGTAGCTTCTGCCTGCTTCAATAATTGAGTGCTTTTAATTTCTTTTTTTGATTTCGCTTTAAGCGAAAAAAAACTTAAGATCAACTGGCGTTGCTTTGGCGCTCTACCCATACCATCTAACAACTGATTTAAAGCAGATTCTTCCTCGTATTGTGTCGTAAGACTTACATAGGATACTAGTTTTGGGGTATATTTTTCATAGACCTCTTCCTGTACAGAAAGTGCTCCTTTATGCAACAATTTATCAATAATAGGTAACACCTTACGCTTTCCTAAAATTGCTATGACTTCCTCGATTTTTAATTGGGACTGGTGTTCCAGAGCTTCCATAAGCATAAAAGAAGCATCATCCATTTCACTATCTGGTAGGGTTCCTTTTTTACGAATAATGGTTTGACTCTCTAAAAGAAATGTACGTGGCATGGCTGCTCGTAGGATCTCACCAGGGGTACACATATAGTATTGAGCAATCCATTCCCAGAGTTGTAGCTGTATGGTGGTTACCAGTCGGTGTTCATCCAGAATATAAGCAATAGGCTTAGGCTCATATATCTGCGGATGTTCCTGATGAATATGCCTGACGATTCCTGAGTAGATTTTGGATTTACCAAAGGGAACGGCTACACGCATTCCAGGTTTTAGAAATATAGCCTCGTCTTTATTGATCGCATAGGTAAATGCTTTTTCAACAGGTATTGGAAGAATGACATCAATAAAGTAGGACATGGAATCAAAAGTAATCTACCCTACACGTTTTTAAAAATCTATATAGACAAAAAATAAACACGGCTAGCCTACTCCGCACGTATCCAGTATTGTGTTCTATAAAAAAAAGCAACATATCCTCTCACGTTCAGGATATCAGGTTGATCCGGATCAATCCATATTTTTGCTTTATAGACCTTTCCATTTTCGGGATCTAATATGGTTCCATCTTCATATTTATTATTATTCTTTGCTCTTAACCCCTTAATAATATTAAGCCCTAGAATAGGCTTATCTTTTTCTTCTCCCTTGCATTGATCACAAAGACTATTACGTCTACTCTCTCTGGTAATCTCTACAATTTTACCAAACATTTCTCCATTATTCTCATAGATTTCTACGGTAGACTTATGCTCTCCAGTTTGATCATCTACCGTCGTCCATTTTCCGAAAACAGACTGGGCAGTAGATAGTACTGATAAAAGCATTAAAAAAGTGCATATTGCTAATCTCATAGTAAACTTTTAAAACATAAAACGGCGAACATAAGTTCGCCGTTTTATGTTAGTCACGTACTTTATCTTATTTACCAAGCATTCCTTCTTTTAAATCACCATCTGCAGGATCTTCTCCTAACCATATACCGAAAAGTGCTTTCTTAAAATCCAATCCTTCAATGACGCCAATTTCGGTTCCGTTTTTATAAACAACAGAACCTTTGCCTTTAACGTAAGCAATATCAAAAATATTACCCTTTACGATCTTATCACTGAAAAATCCTTTGAATTTTTCAATCTTATTTGACATTGCTGCCGTATTTCCATCTAACGATTTTTCAAATCCATCATTAACTGCACTCACCATTTTTTTATTGGTAACCAGTTTAGATAGAATATGAAGTTTGATCGTCATGGTTTCGTCTGCATTTATGATGCTTGAAGCATTACTGCTTTTTGAAGTCAGGTATAATCCACCTGCATAAAGGTCAAAAACCAGTTTTTCACGAAGACCTGCTCCATTAAGCGTTAGTGAAGTTCCTTCCATCGTCATTGTATTAGGTAAGGTGGCATCTCCTACCTTTGTTTGCGCACTTACAGAAGCAACGCAAAATAAAGCCATTATAGCTATTAAGTATATTCTCATTATGTAATTGTATTAGGGTTATGTTTTAATTTAAGCAATGAGGCATTAAGTTCAAAGCCCAGTAATAATAGGTTCGAATTTAGCCAAATATATAACATCATTATCAAAAGGGCTCCTATAGAGCCATAAAGCTCGTTATAATTGGAAAAATTATCGATATAAATACCAAATAAATAGGTAGATAGCATAACGAGTAATGTTGTCATTACTGCTCCAGCCGAAAAAAACTTAGTTTTCTTCCCTTCTTTTGTTCCAAAATGATATAAGGTCGTCACGGCCAGATAAATCATAATGACCAAAAAAACATATCTACTTATTGCCAATAATTTTACATCGGTCACGTGACTCATAAAATCTCTATCTTTTAAATCGTTAATGAGATATCCCGAGTAAATTATTCCTATAATGATGGTAAGCAACAACAATGCCAGAATAATAGACACGCCTGTAGCAATACAATACTGCTTAACAAAATTTCGGTTAATCTCTATATGTCTTGATTGCTCAAAACCACTAAAGATGGCATTAATTCCATTGGCCATAAATAGGAGTGCCAGTAATCCCGAAAATGAAAGTAAGCCTCCACGTTGATTTTTTGCAATATCACTGAGTACCGGTTCAAAAAAGGCTACAGACTGATCTGGCATTAGTCCATAGATAAAATCCAGAAACTTGGGTTGAAAGTTCTCTATAGGTATATAAGGAATAAGGTTTAATAAAAATAAGAGTGTAGGAAACAAAGCCATAAAAAAGCTAAATGATATTGCTCCTGCCCTCGCCGAAAAAGCACCATCTATGAGTCCGTTAAAATAGGTTTGAAGCAAATGATAAAAAGACATCCCATTAAAGCCTGGCAACAATATCTTTTGTAAGATGCGTACGCTCCATCGCGTAGGAGCAAATTTTAATAATATATCCTCAATCGGCCCCATTATACTGCCTTTAAACTTAAGTCCAGGTTATATACAGAATGTGTCAGGGCTCCACTGGAGATATAGTCTACTCCGCAAAGTGCATATTCTCTAATGGTTTTCTCATTGATACCACCTGAAGATTCTGTAAGACATTTGTCTCCTATACGATGCACTGCAGTTCTGGTATCTTCATAATTAAAGTTATCGATAAGGATACGATATACATTGTTATGAGATTTTAGGATCTCTTGAATTTCTCCTAAATCCCTAGCCTCCACAATAATTTTAAGATCACGTCCTGTTTCTTTAAGGTAAGCTACCGTTTTATCAATTGCTTTAGTAATCCCTCCAGCAAAATCAATATGATTGTCTTTAAGCATAATCATATCATATAAGGCAAAACGATGATTCTCTCCTCCTCCTATGGTAACAGCCCATTTTTCCATTGCTCGTATTCCTGGAGTTGTTTTTCTTGTATCTAGTATTTTCGTTCCTGTCCCTTCCAGCAGGTTCACAAAAAAGGCGGTTTTAGTTGCTATAGCACTCATACGTTGCATGGCATTAAGAACTAATCGTTCTGCTTTTAGAATGGACTGACTGCTCCCTTCTACATAAAAAGCAATATCCCCATAATTAACAGGTGTTCCATCAGTAATTTTGATTTCCATGGTTAATCCAGGGTCTACATAGGTAAAAACCGCTTTTGCGAAAGCAACACCAGCAAGTATACCCGTATCTTTTACAAGCAGTTTGGCCTTCCCTCTTGCAGAAGCAGGTATACAGGCTAAAGAACTATGATCGCCATCTCCCACATCCTCACGTATGGCATTACTAATAATTCCTTGTATTTCGGCATCAAATTGTGTCTGTGAAATCATCTAACTGCTTTTTGTAAAAATAGGAAAAGCACTTTGAAATCGAAATAGAAGTTAAAATCAAAAACCGAAATTTTAAACAATAGAAAATCAACAACCGTTATTTGCTAAACGGTTTCTCGATACTATGCTCCTAAAGTCGCATCACTCGAATACCGTAAAGACCTCATCATCATTCAAAAATCAACAATCGACAATCGACAATCTTTATTCTTTCTTCGTATTTTCGATTTATGAATATTAAGTTGCTTTGTATTGGTAAAACTGATGATCCTCGTTTACAGTCATTAATTGATGATTATCGTAAACGTCTTCATCATTATATCAAGTTTTCAATGGAGATTATTCCAGATTTAAAACATGTAAAAAATAGAACCATAGCGCAACAAAAAGAGCAGGAAGGCCTATTAATTCTACAAAAAATTGGATCATCAGATCATCTTATTCTTTTAGACGAACAAGGGAAATCATTTACGAGTAAAGGGTTTTCTCAATGGTTACAAAAAAAAATGAATGGAGGCTATAAAACGTTAGTATTAGTCATAGGCGGACCATACGGATTTTCTGATGCTGTATATCAAAAAGCACAGGGCAAAATTGCCTTGTCTACGATGACCTTTAGTCATCAGATGGTACGTCTTTTTATTACAGAGCAATTGTATCGAGGATTTACCATTTTAAAGGGAGAACCGTATCATCACAGTTAAAAATCAGAAAATCATACCCATGCAGATTTTCTATTGAAAAAAGGATTGTATTACATACACGTAGAATTACCTGATTTTATCGTTTTTATTTTTTTTCAATGATTTTTTATAGACCTTAGGAACTTATTAACCAAAAACTCACGTAAAATGTGTAATGACAACGAAAACCCAATCCCCATTGATTGTGCCAAAAAATGGACGGCTAAATGGCAAGCCGAAAATGCCGGTGTCCATTGTAGTGCTTTTTTAATTCCGGTACCCGATCTTATCGCCACCCTTAAAGAAATGGGAATTATCGATTCTGATGGAAACGTAGTATCTAATGAAGAACCACAACCCAAAATCAGAGCATATATGGCTATTGATGAGGCAAAAGTAAAAGAAGCTGGCTTTGGTGAAAA
>CAZPTJ010000109.1:0-10498 GCA_964589085.1 uncultured Flavobacteriaceae bacterium
TAATCAAATAAGATCAAACAAACTATCAACTGCGGCATAGCGTTCTACTGTATACCCTTCTCCGTAATCCGTTCCTATTAAGCGTCCCAGATCCTGAGCTCGATAGTTAATACTTTCTTTAAATGTTTTTGTTGAAATAGGGGTATTTCCTTCTTCTGCATTGGGATCATAAAATTGTGAGGTATAGGCAAAGACAGCGTCACATTTCTTTTCAATAAAACCACTCACATCTACCACCACATCAGGTTCAATATTTCTCCATTGAATATAATGATAAACAAATTTAGGCCTCCAATGTTCTTGGGGTTTTCCATCTTCTATTGTTTCTATTTTTTTTAATCCACTTAAAAAACAAGCATCGCTAGCAAGTTTACTACCCCTACCGTGATCAATATGACGATCATGAATGGCGTTACACAAAACCATCTCCGGTTGATACTTACGCACTACTTCGATAATTTTAAGTTGGTTCTCTCTATTGTTTTCAAAAAAACCATCTGCCAGTGCTAAATTTTCGCGAATGCTCACCCCCAAAATAGCGGCTGCAGCAGCGGCTTCCTGATCACGTATTTCTGCAGATCCTCTCGTTCCCAACTCGCCACGTGTCAAATCAAGGATTCCAACTTTTTTACCTTTACTTATTTCTTTTGCGATGGTAGCACCACAACCCAACTCTACATCATCGGGATGTGCACCTATGGCTAGTATATCTAATTTCATTTATTTACGTTCATTTCAGCGTTATAGAACAACTTCCATTTTTGCTTTTACTGCTGTTAAAGCTTGATTAATATCGTTCTTTATATCTTTTACACCTTCTATACCTATGGAAAATCGTAATAATCCATCTCGTATTCCCTGATGTGCACGTGCTTCAGGAGTTAATAGCGCATGAGAAGTCTGTGTTGGAGAGAGTATTGTGCTTTCAACACCTGCAAGACTCATAGATGGTTTGATCAACTGTAAGGCTTTTTGAAAAGCTTCGGCGTCAATATATTCTTTTAATTCAAAAGATAGCATACCTCCAAAACCATGCATTTGTTTTTTAGCCAGTGCATAATCAGGATGTGATTTCAATCCTGGATAATATACGGCATTGACATCTTCATGTTTTGATAACCATCTTGCCATTTTTCTGGCATTCCTGTTATGCTGTGCTACACGCACTCCCATAGTTTTCATACTGCGCTCCAACATCCATACGGTAAAATCGCTTAAACTACCTCCCAGATTTTTTGCAAGATTCCAGATTCGGTCTATATGCGCTGAACTCCCTGCCACTGCTCCTGCACATAAATCGCTATGACCTCCCATATATTTGGTAGCACTATGAATGATAATATCAATTCCAAAATCTCCAGGATTCTGATTAATAGGAGATGCAAAAGTGTTATCTATCATCGTCACTATACCGCGTTCTTTAGCCAGTCTGGCTACCATTTCCATATCTGTAATAGTCATTAATGGATTTGAAGGCGTTTCTATATATAAAACCTTAGTTTGAGGAGTTATTGCTTTCGCGAAAGCGGTCTCGTCCAAACTTTCTGTAAATGTGTAGTTGATCCCGTATTTGTCAAATTCTTCAACAACGAGATTATAAGTCCCTCCATATAAAGCTTTTTGTAATACGATATGATCTCCACTGCGTAAAAAAGCCAAAAGTGTAGTACTTACAGCCGCCATTCCACTGCCAAAAATAATTCCTCTCTCCTTACCTTCAAGTGCTGCAACTTTCTTTCCAAGGGCTTCTTGATTAGGAGTATTAAAATAACGTGGATAGCGTTTTACATCTACATCCATAAACTCATAAGAAGATGACAGGTAAATAGGAGAAATAGCTCCTTTAAATTGCTCATCCTTTATTTCACCTATATGAGTACATATGGTATTCTTATTGGTTGAATTTTTGCTCATAATCGTCTTTCTAATTTTTAGCTAAAAATACGAAAAACACTTTGAGCGTTTTAATGTATTGTATCATAATTATATGTAAAAAATTAGTGCGGAATGATGCAAAAAAACCTATCGTCGAGTCATATTTTTTGGGTTACATCCATATACCCCTAGATTATAATATGTTGGTATCTTAAAGATCCTTCTTTAACACTTTCTTGCTAAAAAGTTGATCATTGTTTTTAAAATATGGAACGAAATTGCTTGGAAGTTGTATCTTTATTTCTTGGAATGAAATTACTTACAAACATCCGCCAACTCCTTGTTACAGGGGATTTTCCGAGATTTCTATCGGGTAAAAAGATGCAGGAAATGCCCTTTATTGAGAACGCATACCTCCTGATTCAGGAAGGACGTATTGTTGACTATGGCAAAATGACAGAATGCCATTACAACAATGCGACAGAAATAAGTGACATTTCAGGACAAATTGTACTTCCCTGCTGGTGTGATTCACACACACACCTTGTTTTTGCAGCGGGTCGTGAAGATGAATTTGTAGATCGAATTCAGGGCTTATCCTATGAAGAAATTGCCTTAAAAGGTGGTGGTATTCTCAACAGTGCAAAACGCTTACGAGAAATGAGTGAGGATTTCCTATTTGATAAGGCAAAAGAACGTTTGGAAGCGGTACTTCAATTAGGTACTGGTGCTATAGAAATTAAAAGTGGTTATGGATTAAGTTACGAAGATGAACGTAAAATGCTTACCGTAATTCGCAGATTAAAGGATACCTTTTCTATTCCTATAAAAGCAACGCTACTTGCTGCACATGCATTGCCTCAAAATTATGCTCACAATCGTCAGGATTATATAGATCTAATTACAGATCAAATGATACCAGATTTTTCAAAAGAAGGTTTGGTAGATTTTATAGATGTATTCTGTGAGAAAAATTATTTTACCGTAGCCGAAATGGAAGCTATTATGGAAGCTGGTCTTAAATATGGATTGCCTCCTAAAGTTCATGTAAATCAATTTAATGCCATCGGTGGCGTTACTGCTGCAGTTAATTATAATGCCTTAAGTGTAGATCATTTGGAAGTTATAACGCAGGAAGATATCATCGCCTTACAACGTGGTAGTACCATTCCTGTGGCACTTCCCGGATGTTCTTTCTTTCTAAATATTCCTTATACTCCTGCACGTCAAATCATAGACCAGAACCTACCTTTAGCCATTGCTACCGATTACAATCCAGGAAGCGCCCCTAGTGGAAACATGAATTTTGCAGTCTCTCAAGCATGCATTAATTTAAAAATGACGCCACAAGAAGCTATTGTCGCAGCGACCATTAATGCGGCTTTTGCAATGGGAGTTGCCGATGAAGTCGGAAGCATCACTAGAGGAAAACGGGCTAATCTTATTATTACCAAGCCCATTAAATCATTTAATGCCCTACCCTACTATTTTGGGAATCATTGTATTGCAGATATTTTAATCAATGGAATCTCACGAACTCAATCTAATACTTATGCTACCAAATTTTAACCTGACTTCGGGAGGAAAACTCTCAGATCGACTAATTAATAAGGAAATAACCACATTTCACAAGGCCGTTAAGTATATCCATAAATTACCTTATGGAAGAAATACGCGCCCAGCCAACTATTGGACTATTATTCATGAAGGTCGTGGAACCTGCACTTCTAAACATGCTTATCTAAAGGCTCTTGCCGAAGAAAACAATATCTATAGTATTCATCTTATGATGAGTATTTATATGATGAATGAAGGAAATACTCCCGGTGTAGGAGTCATTCTTGATTCCTATAATCTAGAATATATTATTGAGGCCCATACTTGTTTATGTTATGATGGTGATCGCTATGATTATACGTTCCCTAACACTATAAACAAACCTTGGGAAGCAAGTCTTTTAAGTGAAGAATCTATTGATCCGGATCAAATTGGGGAATACAAAGTAAACTATCACAAATCTATTCTCAAAGATTGGATTAAACGTGATCAAATTCCTTTTAGTCTGGATGAAATATGGCGCATCCGTGAGGAATGTATCGCCGCTCTTGGAAACTGAAATTCTATTTCATGATTTACTTCAATCTACAACGTCCGCAAGAAACATTACAGCTCACTTCACTACGTGAGGGAGAAATAAAGTTAGGACAAACAGTGGGCCATAGTAAATCTCTTGAAGCGCTAGCACAACATCAGGCGGCTTATGTCATTTTTGGAATAGCAGAAGATATCGGAGTTCAAGCTAATCAGGGAAAAAAAGGAACCGCCTTAGCCTGGGAGTCTTTTATAAAGGCTTTTGTAAACATTCAAGACAATCAAGCAAATTCTGGTAAGGAAGTGTTAATACTAGGACATTTTAGTGTTGACCTCATTGAACATCAAGAATCCGAAACCTTAGGCTCTTTTGTAGAAGAAATCGATGCAAAGGTTGCGCAATTGGTTCAATTGATTGTGAATCAAGGCAAAATACCTATTATTATCGGTGGAGGTCACAATAATGCCTACGGCAACCTCAAGGGAGCCTCATTAGCTCTAAAAAGAGCCATCAATGCTATTAATATAGATGCACATACTGATCTTAGGAAAACGGATTATCGTCACAGCGGTAATGGTTTTACGTATGCCTTTAAAGAAGCTTATTTAAATTCTTATGTCATTTTTGGGCTTCACAAGAACTATACACCACAATATATTTATGATTTTATAAAAGATCACGAGACACATATCTCATATCATCCTTTTGAAGAAATGCTATACTCTATGCAACAAATAGCACAATTTAAAGAAGTTTTAAGTGGTATGGCAAAAGAACCCTTGGGGTTGGAAATTGATTGTGATGCCATAGCACACTTCCCTTCCAGTGCTCAAAGTCCAAGCGGGTTTGATCTGCAAACGATACGAACTCTGATTAGTGAAGCTTCGCGCTATTCTAATTGCTGCTATTTGCATTTATGTGAGGCTGCACCTACTGATGATCCCAAAAATCAGGTTGGCAAAGCCTTAAGTTATATGGTAACTGATTTTATACGTCATTATGGAAATCGTTAGTTATAAAAAGGAATATGCTGCAGCGTTTAAAGCTCTTAATATTGCCTGGCTGGAAAAGTATTTTTATGTAGAAGCTCACGATGAAGAAGTACTTAGTAAGCCTGAAGAACTTATAGTAAACCCTGGAGGATATATTTTCTTTGCAATGGACGGAGATAGGGTTTCAGGAACCGTAGCCTTAATCCCTATGAAAGATGGCATTTTAGAGTTAAGTAAAATGGCCGTTGACCCAGAATATCAGGGAAAGGGTATTGGTCAAAAATTAATGGCACATTGTATTGCTTTCGCGAAAGCGCAAGAGTACCCAAAACTCGTTTTATATTCAAATACCGTATTGGAAAACGCAATCTATATTTATAGAAAATGGGGATTTGTCGAAATCCCACTGGAAAAAGATAACGTCTATGATCGCAGTAATATTAAAATGGAAATTGATCTGAAAAAGTAATTATGAAAACACTTTACCTTCTTTGTTGTTCTCTGATAGTACTAGGCTCTTGTAAAAAGAATACCTCCAAAGAAACGACTGCTGAAAAAATACTGGCAACACAGGCCATTCCTCAGAAATCCCAAATTAAAGTTATCCCCATAAATCATGCAACTACGCTATTGCAATGGGATGATACTACTATTTATATTGATCCGGTAGGAGGAGCTACAGCTCTTGAAGGTCAACCAGAACCCGATCTTATTCTGATTACAGATATTCATGGAGATCATTTCAGTCTAGCCACATTAGAGGGATTGAATACTTCCAAAGCAAAGATTATGGTTCCTCAAGCGGTGGCTGATAAACTTCCAGATGTCTTTGCACCACAGATTGATGTTTTAAATAATGGTAGTGATAAAGAACGTTTTGGTTTTAATATCACAGCAATACCCATGTATAATCTAAGGGAAGAAGCCTTAAAATTTCATACAAAAGGTCGAGGAAATGGTTATGTTATAGAAAAAGGTGATACCCGTGTGTATTTCTCAGGAGATACTGAAGATATTCCAGAAATGCGTGCTTTGAAAGATATTGATATAGCTTTTATCTGTATGAATCTTCCCTACACCATGACCGTAGAAAAAGCTGCAGATGCAGTCCTTGAATTTAAACCTGCTAAAGTTTATCCATATCACTACAGAGGAACGGAAGGTTTAAGTGATGTAAAGTTGTTTAAAGAACTCATACATACTAATGATTCTGATATAGAAGTTGTTCAACTGGATTGGTACCAATAAAAAAGCCTGTTGAACTTAAACTTGTAATAGCAAATGTGTTCAACAGACTTTAATTAACGCTCCATGTGGAGTTTTAGTTTAATTCAAAAGATGTCTGTGCAATTAAAGACACTCCATCGTAAACATTTACTTTATAAATTCCAGTTTCGAACTTATCTCCTTTAGGGCTTACATTTTCACAAATATCAAGAGCCTGGTTTTCGTAATAAAACTTAGAAATTGTACTATACGCTACACTTTCTCCTGCAATTGTTATTTGCTTATTAGCTCCCAACACTTGTTGACTAGGATCTAATACCTGCACGTATAATTCTCGATCTCCAGCTTCTGCCAGTCTGTTTTGTGGTACTGTATAACAGGCTCTTACTTTGTCTACACGACGTGCACGACCATTTTCAACTAGTCTTCCTGAGGATCTTTCAATCACACCTACCGCGCGTAGTTTATTTGCAGCCAATGCTTCTCCCAGAGCTATACGTTCTGCCAGCTTGTTATTTTCTATAGATAACGAATCTCCAACGCCACGTTGTACCTCCAATTCATAACTGGTACTATCTACACGCATAGCGAGTAATTTATTACTACTACGCAGCGAATCGTTTTGTGCAAAAAGAAAATCGCGCTCCTTACGTAATTTAAATACTTCGTTACGATATTTCCCAAGAGAAGAAATTGTTGCATCTTTTGCATTAATATCAGTAATCAATGTTTCGATGCGATCTCTCGCATCATTGAGTTCGGTATCTTTAAGGTTATTCTCTTCGATAACGACATCATACTTATCGACCATTTCCTTAAGATCAGCAAGGACTACATTCTTTTCACTTGTAAGTTGTTGTTTAGTATCCTTCTCCTGATTATACAATTTTATCGCAAAAGCTCCGGCGATGACCAGCAAGACAGCCAGAATCCCGGTAATGATCTTTATTCCATTATTATTCTGAGTTTCCATAATTTTAAATTTAGTTATTGTTTTAATGGTATAGTCACAACGTTATGCAACATAAAATGGTGTGTGCATTTGGACAAAATTGTTAACATTTAAAGAAGAATTAACATATAAGCCCTTATTTATCTATTGATCAATAGATAAGCTTCTTTTTTAAGTTAGGCGCTAATCAAGAGCAATCTATTCCTGGTATTTTAAAATTATGCTCTAGAAATCAAATAACTGTATACCTTTTAGCAGTATACGAATCTTATCATCACTTGTATAATGCAATGCTAACCCCTCTTCTTTTAACTGTGCTGCGCAATGTGCACAATTATCGGTTTTGATAAGGTAATGATCTTTTTTAATAACCCGCCAATAAGGTGGCGTATCAAAGGTAACCTGAGGGTATTTTTTTGCGATTTGTTTAATGCCATTGCCCAGTCGCATCGGACAGGTTACATCTGTTTCATAAATATGGGCAAGTTTTTTACCTAGTAGATCTATTGTCGTTACCTTTCCAATAGGTATTTGATCCAATAGGTCTATAATATTTTCTTTAGTAGGATGTAGCATTGTTCCTGTTCCGTAGAACTTTTCCATTTTAGGTGGAATAGCTATAATATTAGGTTTTTTATTAGGCATAACGTTTAAATAAAAGTGAGGCGATCCAACTGGCAACAATCAATTCGATAAGACTTAAAGGTAAAGTAATCCAAAGTATGGACCAGTCTGAATATCCCATGTTTGCAGCACCTATCCAAAACAGTACGAAAAAAAACATCCAGGATAATATCCCCGATATCCAGATGGATTTACGGTTATTTCCATAAACCTGGGCGTAAAGCCAAAAGAAATAAACAACCATCCCTGTTAATACTGTTCCCCATACTCCCCAAATGAGAAAAATAAGAATATCCATATGGGCAATAGTGCCCAGATCATTCCAAAAGGTTTTAACTCTGGGAATCACCAAAACGAAATATCGAAATATTTCTGAAGCTTGTACCCAAAGACTTGTTATAAGCGTGACAATGATAAATTGCTTCCAGTCAAAAGATGTTTTCATCTTAAATCGTATTTAAAAGAGTTTTGATTTTTGCCTTAAGTTCAGGAGGGGCATTAAAATCGGGTGTTGTGCGATACATAGCTGTAGATTTATCAAGGTCATTAATCTGATTGATCAATGCGATACTCCTTTGCGTATGTTGTGCAAATTTTAATTGTCTGAGATTAATCAACTGCCTATCTGATAAGAAATCAATCTTTCGTTTACATCTGCACGGATTATTCTTATCAACTAGTCCGCATTTTTCTTGTAAAAAATTACGAATACGCTCTTTACTACGCGAACGTTGTTTTCTATAGTTTTCTGGGGTGATATCCAAAATCTCGCTACCCTCCTGACTATTAAATTCTAATATTTCTGCCAGAATAAATACCATACGGGACATTGGGTTCAGGCATAGTAACAAACCTTGCGTACAACTCACTTTAACTTCCTCCTCAAGCAATAAAAGCTCGCCTTCATTTTTAGCATATCGTTTGGGATCGGCCTGTCCGGTATCTATAGATAGTGCATAATCATCAAAAGACATTGTAAAATTTTGAGATTGCTTTCCTTTAACTGTCAACAGATAGTTTGTTGCAATACGATATACCCAGGTCTTAAAGCTGCTCTTCCCTTTAAACGTACTCAAATGCGTAATGACGCGTATCAGAATTTCCTGAGAGGCGTCTTTTGCATCTTCCGGAAACAATAGCATTTTTAATGCGAGGTTATAGACCAAATCCTGCACACTTACAATAAGCCCTTCCAATGCCTGACGATCTCCCTGAATAGCATTCTTAATAATATTGATTTCGTTTTTCGGCATTTAGGTTTTATTAATTAGACATTTTTCTAATAACAAGTGTGACACTAATTACAATTAAATTTTAAGTAGTGGATATATTGATACTTATTTTAGGTAATTATTTTCATTAAATGAAGTGATTTAAGCTTTTTGCTTTCAGGCGAAAATTAGTTGTTTTTTGACCATTTGAAGGCTTTTTTGAGTTACATAGCAGCGCTACGGAAGGAGAAAAAGACAAAAAATGGATGAAAAAGAGCAATTTTTTAGCGAATGGAAAAAGTTTAAATCACTTCATTAAGTAAAGATTGGAATAATATATGATAGGTAGCCTATTCAGAAACCAATCTTATGAAACAAGTATTGACTGTATTCCTTATCGCAATAGGCTCATTCACACTTACAGCTCAGACAGATTCCTATACAGGCACCTACGAACGATACATTGCTCCTACTAATGCAGGTGCACGTACTCGTACACTTATCCTTAATCCGGATGGGACTTTTACCTTTAGTGAACATAGAGCAAAACATCCTTCACAACCCGAAGAATTAAAATCGGGTAAAGGAATCTGGAAAGTCGAAAAACCAAATGTCATCTATTTCTATGTAGATGAAGAAAAAGATATGGACAATGCCCATGTGCTCAATTTTAATAATAGTAAGGCTCGTTTTACACAAAAATCTCCACGAGATAAATCCGATCGTATTATCCCGACATCCATACGCTTTTATGATTCTGAAATCTCTTGGATTAAGGGGATGAAACTTTTGAAAAAGTAACTACAAGATTTTTAATTATTGCCCTAACCTTATCTATTAAAATGAATTTCAAACATAAAACCCTTATAATCATTAGTATATTTTGTTTGGCAAGTATTCATCATTATGGACAAACGACTCCTCAGAAATATCAATCACTTCTGGAAAAAGTAGACAATAGACGTCAGGAGATCTATCAAGCCTATCAACAGGCGAATCAAGTGGGAAAGGACTCTTTAATTATCATTTCACGAAAGTATTTATACACGTCCATTATTGATGAAGTATTCCCACTGTGGTATGGGACACCATGGGATTTTAACGGAACCTCTCGTATACCCGGACAAGGAAATATCGCCTGTGGTTATTTTGTTACAAACGTATTAACAGATATAGGGTTTAAGATTCCTCGAATACGTTGGGCACAGTCGGCTTCTGAGATTTTCATAAAAAGATTAGCAGATCACCATCTCAAACGATTTACTAATGCTCCCATTTCTACCATTGAACATCAGTTGAAAACTTGGGGCAATGGTATTTATCTGGTAGGTTTAGACAGTCATACTGGATTTATTACTGTAAAGGGAGACAAGTTGCGCTTTGTTCATTCTAATTATTATAAAGCGGATATTGGTATCATGGCCGAAGTTCTGGATTCTGATAATCCACTCCATGATTCAAATTATCGTGTTATTGGTCAACTTTTTTCCGATACGATGATTCGTCATTGGATATTAGGAATTCC
>CAZPTJ010000110.1:0-7929 GCA_964589085.1 uncultured Flavobacteriaceae bacterium
TTGATCCTCAAAACAATTTTGACTGGGCGCAAACCTTTACTGCAGAATGTGATGGTTTTCTGGAATATGTAGAATTTATTACAGGAAGTGGGGGGGCGCAACAAGCACGTTCCTTGGAAATTTTTGAAGGTGCTACGGTAAGCGGTACTCCTGTTTATACGCAGGATTTCTCTCAAATGACCTTTAATGCTGCCGGAGAATCCTTACGTATTGTTCTTGGAGAAGAATTCCCTATAGAAAATGGTGATGTGTTTACCTTTCAAATTCCCGGAGTTACCGTCAATCTATTAGTTAATGTTGCTACTAATGGGAATCCTGATGTGTATCCTGAAGGATTTGCCTGGGAGAATGGGAGTAGTTTTAATGAATTGGTCGATTTTGTTTTTAACGTGAGTATTACAGATGCGTTGGCTACTGATGATTTTGATGTTAGCGCTATCACACATTTTCCAAGTCCAGCCAATGATTTATTAAACATTTCATTGGGACGGGCTTATGATGATATTCAAATTAGTATGTATAGTGTTACAGGAACACTTATTCAAAACGACAGTGTACAACGTTCAGACCTTGCACTTATTGATATTTCTCGCTTATCCAACGGTATTTATTTTGCTGTGATTACTACAGAATCCGGAGAAGCAACCATACGTTTTGTAAAGTCTTAATACGGCTTCTGTATCTAAAATTTAAAAAGGGAGTCACGTGGACTCCCTCTTATGATTATTTTCTTAAATGATCGTATTAAGGTGCAGGATTAGGAATTGCGGTATGCACCTCTTCAATCTTTTCTAATACTTCATCAGAAAGATCAACATCAATACTTCCTATATTCTCTTTAAGTTGTTCCAGTGAAGTAGCACCAATAATATTTGCTGTCACAAAAGGTCGTGTATTTACAAAAGCCAAAGACATTTGTGTCAGACTCAAGCCATGCTCATCTGCAATCGCTTTGTATCGCCGTGTTGCCTCAAAAGACAGCTCTCCATGATAACGACCATAATTCGGAAAGAGTGTTACTCGTGCATTAGGAGGGTATCCATCAAGATATTTTCCAGTTAATTGTCCAAAGCCAAGGGGTGAATATGGCAAATGCCCTACTTCTTCACGATGCATAATTTCTGCTAAACCGATCTCATCCTTGCGATTAAGGAGGCTATATGGGTTTTGAACGGTAATAGGCTTGGCCAATCCTTTACGAGCTTCTTCCAAGTAACGAGATAAACCATAAGGTGTTTCATTGGATAATCCTATATGACGTATTTTACCAGTTTTGACAAAGCCATTTAAATCTTCCAGGATTTGCTGAAAATTGTCTTCCCATTGATCATCTTTCTGATGTGTATACCCCAATTGTCCAAAAAAATTGGTTGGACGTTCAGGCCAGTGCAGTTGATATAAGTCTATATAATCAGTCTGTAGACGAGTAAGACTTTTATGAATAGCATCTTCCAATTCATGCTTTGCATATCCTCCTGTTCGGATGTGTTTCGAAAATTCTGCGGGTCCTGCAATCTTTGATGCGATCACTACTTCATCACGTTTGCCACGTTGCTTTAACCAATTTCCAATAATACGTTCTGTACTTCCATAGGTTTCTGCCCGGGCATTAGGCACGCTATATAACTCAGCGGTATCAATAAAATTTACGCCTTGTTCAACCGCATAATTTAATTGTGCATGACCATCTTCTTCGGTGTTTTGCTCACCAAAAGTCATCGTTCCCAGACAAATCTTAGATACTTTAATGCTTGTAGTAGGTAATGTTGTGTATTTCATAGCTGGTATTCCTTCCGTAAAGCGGAAGTTTCTTCTTTATTAGTATAGTATTATTTAATTAACTTCATTTAATAGCTTAGTGACCTCATCCAGTTTGGGCGTAAGGATTACCTCAATACGTCTGTTTTTTGCCTTGTTTTCGGCAGTATCATTTGGCGCAACTGGTGCATATTCTCCGCGTCCTGCAGCGGTAAGGTTTTTAGGATCTATATCCTTATTCTCTCTAAGGATGTTGACAATGGCAGTTGCTCGTTTAGCCGAAAGATCCCAATTCCCTTTTAGATTTCCGCTTCCACTATAAGGCACATTATCTGTATGTCCTTCTATAAGTACGGCAATATCAGGATTGGCTCCCAGTACTTTTCCCAGTTCAACTACAGCTGTACGTCCATTGGTTCCTACCGTCCAACTCCCACTGGCAAAAAGTAATTTGTTTTCCAAAGAGACATATACTTTACCGTCACGTTGTTCAACCGTAAGTCCTTTGCCTTCAAAATCGGTTAAGGCTTTAGAGATAGCTTCTTTAAGTCGGCGCAGATTGGCATCTTTAGCCGCAATTAAGCCTTCCAGTTCGTCAATACGTTGAGAGCGATCTGCAAGATCATGTTGAAGTTGTTCCAGTCGTTTACGCTCTGCTTCCAGCGCTGCCTGATTTTCGGCTAGCTGGCTTTGCTTTGCTTCCAGTTCTGTCAATAATTCTCTATTCTTTTGAGAATTTGCAGCAATACTTGCATTACTATTGGCTTCTAATGCATCATAAGAAGCTTGTAATGTCTCCAGACTTGTTTTTGTAGCTGCATACTCTCCTGCAAGACGATCTCGTTCTGCTGCAGCTTCATCAAGAGCAGTTTTTGTCGATTCATAATCTGCTTTATATTGCTTTAATCCTTTTTTGGCATCGGCCAAATCAGAAGACAGGGTTCGATTTTCCTTACGCAAACGCGCATACTTAGATTCTAAATCTTCAAAAACTTTCTTGGAAACACAGGAAACAGTCAAACTTCCTAGAAGTAGAAGGAGTACTAATTTTTTAAGCATAATATTGTTCATTAAGGTTAAGTTGTTCAACCCAGTTTATGCATTAGAACTTCGTAATGCGGTTTGAAAACACCATAAAATATGACATTTTCTGAGTTTTAGCATAGCATCGTTATGGTTAAACTCAAAAATGTAACGCAGTGATATATTTTGCAGTGTATTCATACTGTAATAGATTTTCTAGTGCATAAACTGGGTTTAATATATTAGGGTTGTTCTATCTCTACTAAATGTGGACAATGATCACTATGATATGCGTCTGGTAGGATTACTGCTCTGCTTATCATTTCCTGTAATGGAGTACTCACCATATTATAATCAATACGCCATCCTTTATTGTTAGCCCTTGCATTTGCGCGATAACTCCACCAGGTATAATTGTGAGGTTCTTTATTCAAATGTCTAAAAGAGTCAACAAAACCACTATCCATAAAATTACCGATCCATTCTCGTTCTACAGGCAAGAACCCACTTACATTTTTGTTGCGTATAGGATCATGAATATCAATAGCCTCATGGCAAATGTTATAATCTCCACCAATAATCAGATTAGGATAATCTTGTTTTAACTCATTAATATAAGATTGAAAGTCTGCCATATATTTCAACTTATGTTCCAATCGCTCAATATTAGATCCTGATGGCAGATACAAGCTCATAACGGAAACTCCGTCAAAATCTGCACGTATATTACGACCTTCATCATCCATTGCTTTTATCCCTGTCCCGTATGCTACATGCTTTGGTTCTTGTTTGCTCAAAATAGCGACCCCACTATATCCCTTTTTCTGAGCACTAAACCAGTAGTGGTGATATCCAAGGTTTTCAAAAATAGTAGTATCCACTTGATCTGACGTAGCCTTGGTTTCTTGTAATAAAACAACATCCGGATCGGCTTGCTTTAACCATTCGTCAAACCCTTTACGCAGTGCTGCACGGATACCATTTACATTATATGTGATGATTTTCATTTACTTGAAATTTTTATTTCATTAGAAATGAAACAAATAAAAATTTTCTGCTTAAATCAACCGCCTTGCTTTCGCATAAAAAATTTAATTATTTCGGGAGGTAGGCAAAAAATTAATTTTGTTTATGCTCATTTCATATGGTGTTTTGGTTTGTTATTCTTTCTTGCTCGTAGAGGTAGTGGTTAGGATTCCTATACTGAGCTTATTTTCCAATTCAGAAAATGTTAAAATGCTAAATTAAAAATTCAGCTTTGTATAGAAGTTAAAAAGGGTATAAAGTTTAATTTAGAAGATTGTAATAATATACGCTCCATAGAGTTTTAGTACTAATGCGGTATTTTACCCTTCTCATTATTATTTTAAGTTCTGCAGTGCTTTCGGCTCAAGAATTGCGTACCCGAAAAGTTCCTGTAAAAGATAGTATTGTTTTGGATTCCGTAAGCATCAATCCCTTACAATTTAGAATTACCACCAAAGACAGTATTGCGATTGACAGCACACGATATACAATCGATTTTGCGAGAAGTATTCTTTCGCTTAAAGCGAAAGAGACCCTAGGAACGGACTCCTTAATCATCACCTATCGCACCTATCCGGAATATTTAACCAGGCGTTATTCTCAATTTGATCCATCCCGTATCGTGAATAGTTCTGGAAATTTGAATCGCTTAGCGCAAATAGGTGGTTCTAAAACAAAGAAAACATTTACACCATTTGATGGACTAAATACGAGTGGTAGCATCCTAAGGGGAATCACGGTAGGCAATAATCAAAATAGTGTTTTAAACTCGGAATTGGATTTACAAATAAGTGGCAAATTAAACAATAAAGTCACCTTACGAGCTTCTTTACAGGATGCCAATATCCCCAGCCAGGAAGGAGGTTTCTCACAGAATCTAGATGAGTTTGATCAAATTTTTATCGAGCTCTTTAGTGACCATTGGAACATCAGGGCTGGTGATATCAATCTGCAGAACACCGATTCTTATTTTGGAAGATTTACTAAAAAAGTTCAAGGGCTTTCTTTGGGCGGAACCATTAATCATACCGAAGAAAAATCAACAAATCTGTTTGCTACAGGTGCGTTGGTACGTGGTGTTTTTACACAAAGTAATTTTATAGGTCAAGAAGGAAATCAGGGGCCTTATAAATTAACAGGGCCCAACGGCGAATTATTTGTACTCGTCGTTTCTGGAAGTGAACGCGTCTATGTCAATGGGGTATTATTACAACGAGGAGAAGGTGCCGATTATATTATAGATTACAATGCAGGAGAAATACGATTTAACTCCACTTTTCCTATTACCAGTGAGATGCGTATTGTGGTAGAGTATCAATCCAGTGAGCGTAATTTTACACGTTTTGTGGCGCATGGAGGAGGACAATTTAAAACCACTGATAAATTTAAAATTGGTGCACAGGTCTATTCTGAAGCCGATGCAAGAAATCAACCGTTACAACAAAATTTGAGTGAAGAACAAATTGCTATTCTTCAAAATGCTGGTGATGATCCAACGGCTATGGTTGCACCAAGTGCCATTCCACAAAGTTTTAGTGAGAATCGCGTATTGTATCGACGTATTATGATTAATGGAGTTGAAGTATTTGAATTTAGCACGGATCCTGAGGAAGAGTTATTTAGTGTTAATTTTAGGCAAGTGGGACCCAATCAGGGAGATTACATTCTCAGTACGATAAATACATTACAACGCACTTTTGAATATGTAGCACCTATCGATGGAATCTCCCAAGGTAATTTTGCTCCTGTGGTACAGCTTTTTGCGCCTACGCTTCTTCAACTCGCTATAATAAATGGGAGCTACTCTGCCTCAGAAAAAACGCAACTAAACTTTGAAGCTGCTGGAAGTCGTAATGATCAAAATCTATTTTCAGATCTTGATGATGGAGATAATACGGCTTTTGCAGGTCATTTTGATGGAGTACAGCAATTATGGAAAAAGGATAGTGTTGGACGACTAAACGCTTTTGCGAAATGGGATTTTGTGCAGGAAAATTTTATTAATCTGGAAGGATTATATAACGTAGAGTTCAATAGGGATTGGAATTTATCAAATTCGCTGGCCGACGCCAATGGAGCTCTTTTAGGAAATCAGAGCTTCTTAAACAGTGGTCTACAATATCAGTACAAAAATGGAAGTGGCGCTACTTACACTTTTGAAAACCTGAATTTCAATGGATTCTATTCGGGTAATCGTCATTCATTAACAGGACGACTTAATACTTCCAAACTTAGAGCACAGGTTAATGCCAGCGCATTGAGTACAAATGACACAGATTTTACTTCAGATTTTTCTAAACTATATAGTAGTGCTGTTTATGGGTTTAAAAAGGCCTGGGTTGGTGGTAAATTTTATACCGAAGATAATTTACGTCGCGCTAAGATCAATGATTCATTAACTCCAGATAGTCAACGTTTCCAACAATATGAAGCGGCCTTTGGCGTGGGTGATAGTACTAAAGTTTTTGTCGAAGTTGGATACCGTTATCGCGTCAATGATAGTTTACGATTGAATGAACGAAAACAGGTTAATCGTTCAAACACCTATTTCCTAAAATCCCAGCTTATCAAAAACGATAAGACTAATCTTTCCTTGTTTGTAAATTATCGTCGTCTGGCATTTGATATTGAAAACCTCGAAGATGAAACTTCTCTTAATTCCAGATTACTTTATGATCAGAATTTTTTGAAAAATGGTATACGCTGGAATACGGTATATGAAACCAATAGCGGAACACAACCACAACAGGAATTTACCTTTGTTGCTGTAGATGAAGGCCAGGGAACCCATACTTTTAACGATTTTAATGGAGATGGAATCCAGCAATTGGAAGAATTTGATCTAGCTCAATTTCAAGACCAAGCTGATTTTATTCGAGTCTTATTACCCAATCAGATTTTTGTACAAACCCATCAGAACAGATTGAGTCAACAGCTTATATTAAATCCACAACAATGGTCCGGTCAAAAGAAATTCAAAAAGTTTTTATCTCATTTCTACAACCAGAGTAGTTATATAATTGACAGGAGAGAATTGCGTGATGGTTCCGATTTTACCATTAATCCCTTTTCAGAAAGTGATAATGAAATTGGTCTTAATTTAAGTCTTCGCAATTCCTTGTTTTTCAATAGAGGGAAACAGAAATATACCACTTCTTATACCTATATCGCTACACAAACTAAAACCCTATTGTCTACAGGGCTTCAAGAAAACGATCTTTTTAATCATCAGCTCAACTTTATTCATAAAATTAAAAAGACCTGGTTATTCAATGTAACAGGAGACATCAGTACAACACGAAGTATGGCTGAAAATTTCCCAACCCGTAATTTTGAGATTGATCAATTACAAGTAAAACCTCAGTTATCTTACCTGTTTAATGATCGTTCCCGTGTGTCCTTGATCTATACTTTTCAACAGAAAGAAAACCAGATCGGTGCCCTTGAAGCACTAGATCAACAGGATCTTGGCATCACTTTTGCCATTTCGACTGGTGAGAAACTATCATTGAACGGTGGATTTAATTATGTGGATAATCAATTTGAAGGAGATGCTTTTACACCAGTAGGGTTCCAATTATTAGAGGGTTTACAGCCTGGAACTAATTTTACCTGGAATCTCGTTGTGCAACGCAGACTTACAAAGTATCTGGATTTAAACATCTCTTATTTTGGCAGACAGAGTGAAGGAACAAGCGTGATCAATACCGGAAATGTTCAATTAAAAGCATTCTTTTAATTATTTTAACGATCTTTAAAAACAACTTAAAACTACAATTATGAAAAAAGGAGTATTAATTATCGGTATTTTAGCAATAATTTTTAGTAGTGCAGCTTCTTGCTCGTCTACTAAAAAAGTTGCTGAAACTGAAGATGCCAAAACCAAAATTAGCGAGGCAGAAATGAAAGAAAAAGGATATAATTTTGGTATCATTATTTATTCAACAAAAGAAGGAGATTGTGAGTATACGATACAAGCAGATACGAGAGCTAATTTTGATCCAATAAATCTGGCAGACGAGTTCAAAAACCATAAAGAAAAGGTGTGGTTTAAATTTAGAAGATTACGAAGAGCTAACCGATGTCCAAATGCCAATCCCGTTCAAATTATGGAGATGCTTA
>CAZPTJ010000110.1:8029-10484 GCA_964589085.1 uncultured Flavobacteriaceae bacterium
CGAAGAGCTAACCGATGTCCAAATGCCAATCCCGTTCAAATTATGGAGATGCTTAAAGGATAAAAATTAAAAAAGGCCTGTGATTTCAGGCCTTTTTTAGTTTATGAAAATTAATAGTTGTTTGTTCTTATCTAACAACAATCTTTCTATTCAATTTTGTTTTTGCATTTCCAATGCTTACTATATAAACACCAGAACTCATCGAAGACAGATCGAGCAATTGTCTATAGACATCACCTTCCTTTTCAATCTGATTATAAACTACTCGCTGACCAATAGTATTAAATACTGATAGCCTTAAAATATCACTTGTAGTCTCTGTTCTTAAAGCAAGTTCAAAAATATTATTGTCTACTGTTGCTATACTAAGATCAGATTCGCTAGCTACCAGTTCATCTACCGAAAGTATTTCATTTTCAATATTGAAAGAAGCAATTTGAGTTCTTCTGGGTTGTCCCGAATATTCTGAGGTATACCAAAAAGTTAAATCATCTACAGGGTCTCTCGTTAATTGCCCATAATCTCCATAACGATCATTGGACACTACCGAGGTTGTTCCTTCAATAATTAACTGTTCAGCAACTGTCATTTCCCCTAAAGGGTCTCCATCTCCACGACCGGTATAGTATAATGAAGGAAAAGTAGAATTCCCCGTTTTAATATACCCCATTGCTATGTTTCCTAACTGATCCATTCCTATAGCTCCCATAAACACACTTTCATTTCCTGTAGGATCTACAAAAGTTCCTTCTTGAAACAATTCCCAATCATTACCGGCTGTTCTTCTTAATTCCATCCATCGCAATCCAGCCTGACGACTAGCTTGAGTAACTTCCACCACAAAATTAAGAACTATAGATTCATGGGTGCCAAAATCATAACGATGTGTCTGATAATTTACCACATTGACCAAAGCATCAATCCTATTTGTCGTATTAGGCTGATCTAAGTTAGCAAAAGCATTTGGTCCCGTACCTGCTATAAAAGAATCAAAAGGAGCAGTATTAATAATTACAGGATCCGACACATTTGCTGTAGATGGATCACTCCAATCAACATCAAAGTCCCAGACTTTAACATGATCTGTAGTGACTCCAGGAAAAATATTATCCTGCATCCATACAATTGGAGCTCTTCCCGCTGCAATCCCCGCACCTTCTGAATGAGCTGGTTGAGGAGCAGAGAATGCTACTCCCGGGTTAAAATCCGGAAGAAAAACTTCAACTAATGCTGCATTGGCGTCACCATTTAACATCGCCTCCCGGTCTATGGCATACATTCTACCATCAGGAAAAGATTGAGCATTAGCTGCAAAATTCCCAGTAATAAGATAACTATTCCCCCAAATTCCAAAATGTGGATAATCTATAGCTGCTATTGGATTAAAAGAATACACTGTAAATGTCCCTGTAGGATCTGGTGTATCAGAAATAGCAACTGTAAATCTACTCGCATTTGGATTGAAAGGGTTTAAAAATTGACTAATTAACCAGCGATCCGCTTCGCGATCATAAAGCACAATTGGGTCTCCATCTCCGTTCCCTAAAGGATTATTTAAACTTCGTGGGAATCCAGGTTCCTGTACACCATCTTTATTCCATACACTCCAAAGTCCATTAGTCATTTGTACATAATGATTCGGCCCAACGGCTCCTGATGGATCTGGTGGACTTGCATTAAGAGGGATTCCTGGAAAGTTTTGAATAGGAGCTCTACTAATGCGGGTTGGTGGATTTGTCTGAGCTAATGGATCTTCTTGAAGTTCACTCTCTTTTGCAGAATTTAGATGTTGTGTCATACGTTTTCTGCGTTCGCTCAAGCCTCGTTTAACCTCTTTGTCAGGTATCTCACTGGGCTGAACAGTAGGATATGTATTCATCGGTTGTGTGTGAAAAAAATCGACTGCCCTATAAACAGTCACTCCAGAAGTAGTCTCCTGTGCTTCCACACTGAATGCGGAGCATGTCAGTATACATATGCATACTAACAATTTAAAAATTTTAGTCATTTTGTGTAGTTTTTAGAAAAAATTAATTTTTAGGAATTTTAAAATTACTTAAAAATTCTCTAATAACACGGAAAAATTCTACTTATTATAAGAGACCTTTGCACATAATTTCATGTATAAATGAGCTATAAAAACACAAATAAAGCTGCTATGAGTTTTGCATACTATGATGTAGAGAGACGTACCTCTAAAAACAAGTTTTTTAAAGAGATAAATACCCTAATTGAGGATACCTATTGAAAAAGAACTCAAAAAGATCATTAGAGCAGGTAAAAAGCAAAGAGATTAAAAGTCTTATAACCCTATCATTCTTTTTAAAATGCAATTACGGATTCATGAATAATATGGATAAAGAATTGATCAAATCAATCTCTAGCAATCATCATTATAAAAATCCTTTTATGCGTAATAATTATAAATAAATTGTATAATATAGTTGATAGTTCG
>CAZPTJ010000111.1:0-10185 GCA_964589085.1 uncultured Flavobacteriaceae bacterium
TAAGTTGAAAACCAATGTTAAATGGTATTAATATTAATCGAACTCAGGTTATGAGATCATTTTTTCTAAAAAAATTGTAATACATAACCCAATAATGCACCACCTAGAATTAACCACATTACACTGACCTTCCATTTGCTGAACATAAAAAATGCACTAATTAAAGCGATTACTATGGCTCTCCAATCTATAAGTGTTTCTATACTCATAGTAATTAATACTCCTAACATTATGGCAACTGCAGCTACATTTACCGTATCTAAGAAATAGCTAAAAAACCTAGACGACCGCATTTTAGGAATAAAAGGATTGAGAATCAGTACAAACAAGAATGAGGGTAAAAAGATACCTGCGGTTGCCGCCAGTGCTCCACCAAACCCTGAAAGTTGATAGCCAATAAATGTTGCCGTTGACAATACAGGCCCAGGAGTAAATTGCCCTACGGCAATGGCATCAATAAGTTCTGTTCTACTCAGCCAGCCTCTGGTGACAAGTTCGGCATCGAGATAAGCAAAAAGTACATAACCGCTACCATATAATATAGCGCCTATCTTAAGAAAGGTTAAAAATACTTTTATCACGGGAGTCTTTATAAGTGCCGATGAAAGAAGTAAAGGAAATGGAAGGATGGTTTTTGCATTGTTAAATACTTTTGATTTTGTATAAAAGTATAAGGTGCCAAAGATACCCGTGCCTAGCAATACAAGAACTTCATTCCCTCCAAGTAAGGTTATAATAAGCGCTAGTATTCCTAGTATGACGAGCTCTGTAGTTTTTATGGCTTTCTTACCTAGCTTTAAAACAGCGGCGGCAATAATCGCCAGAACCGCTGGTTTAATACCGAAGAGGAAAGGAGCAACTTCAGGTAGGCTACCATAAGAAACATACAGATAAGCCAGTATTGCAGTAATGATAACAGCAGGGATGATAAAAGCAATGCCTGCAACAAACAGCCCCTTGCTGCCTGCACGTTCATGACCGCAATGCATGGTCATTTCTGTTGAGTTCGGACCGGGGATGAGATTGGTAGCTCCAATAAGATCCAGAAAATGTTGTCTGTACATCCATTTACGCTTAGTGACGATTTCGTCCTCCATCATGGCGATATGGGCCGCAGGACCACCAAAAGCAAAACAGCCTAACTTAAAGAATACAATAGCGACTTCTTTAAGAGGGTGCGATGGAGTGCGATTATTTTTTCGTGAAAACGTATTCATAGATCAAAAAAAGACCTAATAGCGTTATACTATTAGGTCCAAGATACTATATTATTATGCGGGTGCTATTATTTTTGATGTTCGGTATGATATAAATCTAGAAGATTCATGATTTCCTCAATCAAATCTTTAGTTTCCAGCAATAAACCAAAGTATAAGGTCGTATTTTTAGGACTAGATTCTTCGGTACGTGTTCGTTCTACCTGTTTTCTGATTTTCTCAGTCACATTACTATAAAGCGTTGTTTTCTGCCCCAGAAGATCACCAATCTGTGCATAATTACGATCTTTAAATGCCATTTCAGTAGCACTTAAGAATTCATCTAATTGCTGATTGATTTCTTGTAAATCACGTATTTGATTAAATCGTAAAGGCTTGTGATTATTGTTAACGTGTTTATAACTCGCTTTTGCGATATACTCCAGTGATTGCGTGATATCTTCTAAATATCCCAAAATCTGAATATAAAAATCACTACCACGTACGCTGTTTTCTTCTAAGTTTTTAATAAAATAGAAAATATTGTTGCGTAGCTCATCAATCTCATTATTCAATTTTTCTACCCCTTCACGACTCTTTTTAAGACTACTTACTTTACCTTTTGCCAAGCCTTTAAGCATACTGGTATAGATCTTATTCGTTCTTGATACCGTTTTTGCGATATTATCTGCGCTTTCTTCTATAATACCTTGTATTGTTTGACTTTCTGCCCTGTTAAGATCTTGTTCTTCTTTAGCAATCAAATTACTTTTCTTGTGAGCAAGATAGTTTCTAACTAAAAGAATAGCAGCTATAATAAGTAATATAGCTACGACGCCAAAACGTCCTTCAGGTCCACCTAAATGTATTAGGAAAGCCAAGGTTCCAGCAGCACAGAAAGCACTAAAAGCGGTAAAGAACCAACCACCTATTACATTGAGTACTCCAGCGACACGATATACAGCGCTTTCTCTTCCCCAGGCACGATCTGCAAGTGATGTACCCATAGCAACCATAAAAGTGACATAAGTTGTAGAAAGTGGTAATTTCATAGAGGTGGCTATTGAAATTAGAATACCAGCAACAACAAGATTAATAGATGCTCTGATCATATCAAAAGCAGGAAATTCATAACTCTTTGCCCTTGGTAAAGTAACGACTGGTTTTTCAAATTTTGAATTGATGGTTTCTAGAGTACTTTTTGGTAAAATGGCACTAAAGGCACTATTAATCAAGGTAGTTCCTCGTACAACACCACGAGCTAACCAGTTAGGTTTGAATTTTTCTTTTCCTTCATCTTGTCTTGAAAGGCCGATCTCCGTATCTGCAACCGTACGAGCTTTTTTAGACGTCCATAAAGTAACGACCATTATAGCTCCCGCAATAAAAAGAATCAATGGCTCGGCAGGTACCTTTTTGTCAAGAACATCCATGGTAAATTCTGATGCCGGAATTCCTGATGCAGACCAGGCTTCATACGAATGCCAGGCCGCCATAGGAACACCTATAAAGTTGACCAAATCATTTCCTGAGAATGCAAGTGCTAAACCAAAAGTCCCTACTGCTATAACAACAAGAAGAATACTCTTCTTGAATATTTTCATAAAGGCAAAAGAGAAAATAGTCCAAAAGACAAAACTCCCTAACATAACATAAATCTCATTACCTTCTAAAATATCTTTAATATTAGCATATTGAGGAGATCCTTTTAAACCTTTCATAAAGATAAAATAGGTAATCGAAGCAAGTGCAAAACCTCCAAAAATAGCTCCAAAATTTTTGATTTTTTGCTCATAATGGAATGTAAAAATAAGTCGAGATATATATTGGACGATGGCACCTACACTAAAAGCAATCACCACCGATAGTAAAATACCAGAAATGATCTGAAGTGCTTTTTCTGAATTGATATATGTCCAGATATCCCCCATGGTTTGACTATCATTTGCAGTAATCTTGATAATGGCCATAACTACGGCAGCTCCTAAAAGGTTAAATACAATAGAAACTGTAGTTGAAGTAGGAAGTCCTAAGGTGTTGAAAAAATCAAGTAATAAGATATCTGCAATCATAACGGCCATAAATATGACCATGATCTCTGAGAAAACGAACTCCCCCGGAACAAAAATCCCTTTACGCGCTACCTCCATGAGACCCCCAGAATATACGGCTCCAATAAAAATACCGAGACTGGCAATAATCATAATAGTTCTAAAGTTGATCGCTTTAGAACCTATGGCAGAGTTCAAAAAATTAACGGCATCATTACTTACTCCCACGATGATATCGAAGACAGCAAGCACTACTAAAGCGCCGATCATTAAAATATATAAATTATCCATATGGTTTGATTATTATATGGTGCAAAAGTTAAAATCTATTTTTATATCTACGTTATCTTAACGTTATTATCCTATAATTTCTAGAAATGTACATCCAATTGAAGACGATACCTCCAGTTTGTACCATTACCGTTTACTTCGGTATAACTTAGATCTGATTGTACTTTTAATTTGTGCTTAGCTAGGAACTTTGAGACTCCTAAAGTATACTGATTTGTATCGTTTCCACCTATAATATTATCAAAGCTTACATTGGTATAACGCCCTGCAAATTCCCAATTACTTGGAAGTAAATAACCTGCTTGAAGGTTTAAAGCATTTCCAACATTGATGTTCCCTGCGGTACTACCATCTGTGTTAAAGGCGATTTCATCTTCAGCAGTACGATCTGCATATTCTCCATGAAAAGAGAATCCCTGATATTTGAAAATGGCGTCTATAAAAAGAGTATTGGTATTTGATTGAAAGAGTCGCTCACTATCTAAGCCTTGATCTAAGAAAATAAAGCCGCCCAGATTACTTCTGGAACGCACAGCATTGTTGTTATGATCATAAGTAGCTGCCAAAAAAAGTTTAGGTGTTTGTTCGCGCTCTAAATCACTAGAAGAATACTCTCCTTTTTTGGTAAATTCACCAAAAGGGAGTAGTTCTATCCTACCGGTATATTGTAAACCTCCTTGATTCCCTTCCGTAATATTTCTACCTTCTCCTTGTGAAAGAGCCACTTTTTCGCGTATGACAAAATTTTTGCCAATTTTATCTTTATGACGTAATTGTAATCCAGCATCACGGTCAATATTAAATTGAGAATTTAAAAGAGATCGATCTACAAATTGTAGGTTTCCAGAAGACACGACGCGTTCAACATTACCAGGTAATTTGGTCTGACCGGCCCATAATTCCCAATTAGGAGCAAAGTGCCACATTACTACCGCATCAAGGATATATCGTGGAGCATTACGCGTAAATTCATTGGCTCCAGAAATATCACGATTAGATAAACCTAACTCCATTTTAAATTTTAACTTTGGACTGAATGCGTGTCCCTTAAATTTTAATCGAGCTCTTCGAATTGAAAAATCGTGATCTACATCACTGGAATTAGGATCATTTGCAGCTAGCGTTGAAACGGATAAAATTTGAATACGAGTACCCACATTTAAACTCCATGAACTATCTTTTGCTTCAAGATTAAGAATCCCTTTCCCAAACTTGGAATCAACAATTTGTTGAGCATTAGAGATAGAGGTAAAACAAGTGCAAAAAAGCACTACAAAAAGTGTAGATTTGAATTTCATATTATATTAGTTTTTGTCGAGTGCAAAGGACTAGTATGTATGTTAACTTAATATTATGTAGAAGTTATGGTTACATCAAAAAAGGCCACTCCATAAGAGTGACCTATCATTTCAAAATCAGGTCGACAAAAACTAATGATTTATGAAATGCTCCCTTTTTCAAGGAAGTAGGCAAATATCAATGTATTTCGTTTTCTCTATGTAATCTAAATATTATGTAATCTTTAAATCTAATTTGAGAATAGTATAGATTTAGTATCTAATGATTAAAATTTAATAAATTGATTTTAAGTTATTTACAGAGATAATGTAAATTTAATGTTATTAAATGTTTTCAGAATTGTTAGTTATTTATTACTTTAGAGGTGTCGACAAACAATCTTAAAGTATACTATGAAAAATTTAATGATAATAGCTGCAATCTTATGCAGTTTTATTTCGACACAAGCTCAGGAGAAAATAGAAAAAGATACATATATTCTAAAAGGAGATGTTATTGAAGCTACCCTATACCATGATAATGGTGTAGTAAGTCAGACAGGGACATTTACTAAAGAAGGTAAACTTACTGGAACCTGGACGAGTTTTGATCGACAGGGAGAAAAAACTGCTGTTGGCAATTATGAAAATAATCAAAAAGTAGGGAAATGGTTCTTCTGGACTACAGACGTGCTGCGTGAAGTTGATTATGAAGATTCAAAAATTGCTATAGTTAACACTTGGATTAATGAAGATACCAAAGTGGTAAGTAATAAATAATTTTTTCCGCTTTTGCGAAAATGTAAAAAAGGTCATAATACTTAAGCATTACGACCTTTTTATTTTGTAAAATTAGAAGTTCCTAGTTACGAGTCCATCCATTTCTCCAAGAATCATAATCTGTTCCTGATCCATTATCAATCCCGGTAAAGAAATCATCCTGATCAAACATTG
The DNA here is from genome assembly GCA_964589085.1 of uncultured Flavobacteriaceae bacterium. Taxonomy (GTDB): domain Bacteria; phylum Bacteroidota; class Bacteroidia; order Flavobacteriales; family Flavobacteriaceae; genus Dokdonia. The sequence goes on from CAZPTJ010000111.1 coordinate 5,770, forward strand.
CTCCAGTATCATTTTGAAGGAATTCCAATACATCATCAAAAGTAATATCTATAACCCCTGTGGCACCATCAAGAACTCCTTGTCCTGTCGGGCTAGCACCATTATCACCATCCAGATCGTAGGCTTCTTCAAATCCTTGAATAAACACATTGTTAAAAAGTGCTCTTGTTCCAGCACGTAAACGTATGGCTTCATTTTCATTAGTAGACCCAAGTCCAACGATGCTTAATCTATTAATTGTCGGAGCAGAGAAAAATCCTGAATCAGAATTATTCCCGATATCGGTATTAAAACCATCACCTTCAATGCCTTTGTCATGGGCTTGTCTGTGCTCTATATAAACATCGGTCAATGTTCCCGTAAAACCTTCTGTCCAATCTACAGAATCATCCTGAGCACCAACAACAGATACATAACTAGCGTTTACGGTACCTCCAAAAAACTCAACCCCGTCATCAAGTCCTTCAAAAGCCTGTATGAATTCGACGGTTGTACCATTACCAACACCGTAGAAAGAAAATCCATTGTTTTCTGAAGAAGCGCTGGCGCTTCCTCCGGAGAATTCAATACGTACGTAACGTAAGATTCCCGAATTATCATCAACAATGTTACCTCCGTACGCAAGACCACCAATTTCTGAAGTTGAAGTAGCATCTCCACCAGTCACAGAGTTTATAGGAGCTCTACCTAATACAATAAGTCCTCCCCAATCCCCAGAGTTAGGTGTAGCAGCGTTTGAGGTAAATACAATGGGACTTGTAGAGGTACCTTCGGCATTTATTGTTCCTCCTTGAGCAATAGCTACAAAAACATCAGAACCGATGTTTGCACGTACGACAACACCTGGATTAATAGTTAGCGTTAGTCCATCAGGAACGATAAGTGCTTCTGTTAATACAAATTCTCCTGATTCCAGTGTTAAATCTTCTGTTAGCGTACCTCCGATAAGATTTGCTGTATCTGTAGATCCTCCATCGTCAGTAGTACCTTCGTCAACAGTAGTGTTAATGATCACATTACCATTATCATCGCTTGAGCAAGCATTGAAAGCTAAAGCTAAAGCTAATAGACCTCCAAAGAAAAATTTTGTTTTCATGTGTGTTAGCATTTTATTTTTATTAATTATTCGTTTTTTTAAAATTTATATTTGAATTGCAGGCTTATATTCACCCCGCGTTTATATTGTGCAATACTACTACTGCCATTTGCAGCGCCCACTGGGACATCGCCTAAACTGGTTCCTTCTCTAAAAAATTCAATCGTAGGATCTAAAATATTTTTAGCACTTGCATTAAGTTCGATATGTTCTCCAAAATTATTTTTCCAAATAAAGTCCAATGTAGGAATACCGGTTTCCACAATATTTCCTAGTTGTCCTGATCCTAAAGCGTCGATACGATCTGAGAAATAAGAGAAAACCAGATTAGCCACAGGCTTGTAGGAGCCAAATGATGTTGGACTATAACTTAAATCGGTATTAATTAGGAATGGCGAAGCACCTTGTAACTCATCAGTATCTCTGTCAAAAGTAGTGTTGATAAATCCACTAGAATCTCTAAGATCCTGTTGTGTATCTATATAAGAAGCATTAAGGCCAAAAGTAAGTATGGCATCTTCGTCTTCATTTTTAAGAATAGCTTTTCGCAATTCAACTTCAAGGCCAAAAACCTCTGCACGATCACCTGAACGCACAAAACGTTGTGTTCCTGTAGCATCATTAGCAACAACGAGGTTTACCGGGTCATTAATTTGTTTTGCGAAGGCAGAAACAGAGAAGATTTCGCCTCTTTCGAAGAACCATTCATATTTCAAGTCAATATTAAAGATTTCTGAAAAAGGATTATCCCCTAAAATATCAGGATTACCTCCTGTTTGATTGGTAACATCTTCATATACGAAAGGAGCAACTTCTTTAAATTCAGGATTGGATACGGTACGGCTTGCAGAAAATCTAAGATTTTGGTTTTCCTTTAAAGCATACTTCACATTTAAACTGGGTAAAAAGAACGTTTCACTAGCTTCCGCAAATCCAGGATCTGAAGGTAAAAGGTTGATAACGTCATATTCAATATCCTGACTATAGGACTCTAAACGTATACCTGGAACAATGGTCCATTTATCGTTTGGTTTCCAGGAAGCATCTGCATATAAAGCGTGAATATCCAGATTACCGGTATAGGTATTTTCTGGCAAACCGGGAAGATTTCTATTTCCTAAACCGTTAGCAGGATCAAGTGCGTTAAAAACAAAAATATCATATACTACTCCAATATTTTCTGGGGTAAAAATAGCATCAAGATTGTTTACGTCAGCGACAGGAGTATTAGGTTCCAGAAAATCAAAACCATAACGGATGTTCTCAAAATTACGTTCCTTGATACGACCATTATAACCACCATTGAAACTTAATGATTCTGAATAGTCATATTTTAAATTGACACGTGCATTGAGTTCGTCATCTTCAATAGATTGGAAATAACGTTGATTGTCAAAAGGAATGTTATTAAAGAAGGAAGGTTGTGTATTAGGATCATTATCAAATGTTCTGTCAAAACCTTCAATACTTACGCGACGTCTATCTGGCTGTCTTGCCAAAACACTATTAAAACCAATCCCCCAGTCTAATTTGAGTTTTTCATTAAGCGTATGTGTTCCTAAGAGTTGATTTACAAAGATCATATCCTGATCAAATTGTACATTGGATACATAGAAGCCAGCATCTGTATCCAGAATAGCATCTCTGTTTCTTCCTTCTCCATTAGTTCCAAAAAAACCTACTTCGTCGGTAGCATCATTGATAAATACCGAATTGAATTTTAATTTATGATCACTGTTGATTCTGTAGGTGAGATTTAATAAAGCTGTGGTGTTTGTGTTGTATACAAATTCTTCGGCATTAGGAAATACAACATCTTCTACAATAGTAAAATTTGCGGCAGGTCCTTCACGATATTCAAAACCGTTGCTGAATGCCGCAGTTGCAAATACACTAAGACGGGATTCCTCTCCGATATCCCAGGAATTACCACCTGTAATTTTACCAGAAATATTAATAGGTGTCCCGCCATCTACAGGATCAAAACCATTCTGAACAATAGTGGCAAATGGATTGTTATTAAACCTATTGTAATATCCAAAAAAACTAGTGCCTTCACTTCTTACAAAGTTTTCGCCCTGTGCTCTGGTATTAATCCCTGAACCAAAGTCGGCATCAATAAAGAAATCACCTGTATATTCTTTGGAGGTGATATCAACATTTCCAGCAGCAAAATCGCCATAAAAATTGGCTGCATAGGTTTTACTTACCCCTATATTTTGAATAAGATCTGAAGAAAACAAACCCAGATCAATATTCTTTTTGTCAATATCATTGGATGGTAGAGGCAAACCATTATAGGTTGTATTTTGATAACGGTCTCCTAAACCGCGTACATACACATTACCGCCACCTTGTTGCTTGGAAATTCCAGATATTTTTGAAACCGCTGCCGCCGCATCGCTCACTCCCTTATTGTCAAGTTCAATGGCTCCGATGCTTTCAATTTGAACAGCAGCATTTTTTTGCTTGTTCAGTAAAGAAGCAACACTTTCTTTTCTGACTTCGGTTGTAATAATAACTTCATCTAATGCATTATTAGCACTAAGTGTTTTGTCAATAACGATTACTTTATTGGCTTCAACCACAACGCCGGGAACTTCAATAGTTTCATAGCCCACAAAGCTAAATTCTAAGGTGTAGGTGCCTGGATCTAAGGTAATGTTGTATTTTCCATCAAAATCCGTAGTCGTTCCTTTAGTTGTTCCTTTGATAAGAACGTTGGCAAAAGGAAGTGGTTGTCCTCCAGTTTCGTTATCACTTAAAGTACCTGATATAGTACCTGTACTCTGAGCAAGTGTCAGTGAAGAAATAAGAAGGGTAAAGACGATTAAAATGTGTTTCATTTCGAGTTATTCAATTTTGATGCAAAGAAACTTTAGGTTTATGGCTAAGGGGTTAATCATATGTTACCTTTAGATGATTAAAGCGTAAGCAGAATGTTAGTTTAATGTTAAGGGGTAAAGGAGTATTATGCTTTCGCGAAAGCATAAAAGGAAGTATATTGCTTACCCAAAATAGAATAGCCTTATGATGCAATGGGAACGCCTGCTTTCACTGAAGCGATATGGAGACACCAATAAACGTCTCCGTAAGGAACAAAATGAGACTCGGTTAGGATTTGAAGTTGATTATGACCGGATTATTTTTTCTACAGCTTTTAGAAGTTTACAGGATAAAACACAGGTAATTCCCTTGTCAAAAACTGATTTTGTTCATACCCGATTGACACACAGTCTTGAAGTTGCTGTGGTGGGGCGTTCGTTAGGTCGGCTCGTAGGTCAGCAATTATTAGAAAAACATCCCCATCTTGCTGCAAC
>CAZPTJ010000112.1:0-10165 GCA_964589085.1 uncultured Flavobacteriaceae bacterium
TACAAGCTCGATTAAATCATCAACTTGAGGTTGTGTTCGGGGATAGCCATCTAGAATTATACCTGCACCAGTTTTGTTTTCTTCCAGAATTTGATCGAATAGCGCTTTCATAATAGTATTTGGCACGAGATCGCCTTTTTCCTCATAAGCGGCCATTACTTTTCCAATTTCTGTTTGCTTTTCTTTTTCTTGTCTACAACGATCTCCAGTTGAAATATGCTTGAATCCCAACTCCTTTATTAATATTTCGCACTGCGTTCCTTTTCCAGAATATGGAGGTCCAGTAATAATGAGTATTTCCATATTGGTTTTATTCAATTTTAAGTATTTCATCTATAATATTATACATTTCATCGAAAAAATAAATGCAAAAATGCAAAGTTGTTAAAATATAAATCAACCTACTATCTTTAAATTGATTGTTTAGATTAATTTGATTAGTTAAAGATTTTTAATGAAACATAAAGTAAGTAATAACTACCTCTAAAAGGAAACATTAAAAATTGCTCCTAAAATCCTGGTCCGCTATGGTCAGGATTTTTTTATTGGCACCGCCAAAGGGTATAATACCCCGAGGCTTGCCTCGAAATTAAAAGTTTGTTTTCAACGAATGCCTCGTGTGCTTGTACCGAGGTAGTTTACTAAGAATCTTTTACTTCTGGAGACATAAAGTACCATAGTCCTTTTCCTAATGCATAGCTAAAGAACGATTGCAAAATCAAGGTTTTTGCTTAATAAAAAAGAAGTTGTGGTGTAAAAACCTAAGTATATTAAAGGCTGCTCTCTAAATCAGAACCTTTTCCCAGAAACTTATGAGATACAATTTCACGTTCTTCTTCACCACTCTCATTGAAGATGTTAAGCTGGCGCATCCAATACACAATGGCTACACAACAAATAGCAAGAAATATCCAATTTACAGCGTTTGCCGACCACCAATTGGAAAGTTCCATATCTCTAAATGCGTAAAAAGGTTGAAACAAAAATCCCTCTGCAAAATCTTTTATACCATAGAAAAAACCGCTCCAGCTCATAATTTTATGTGTTTACAATAATAGTATCTTAGCGATGCAAAAGTAGAAAAATCAACCTATGCTTACAAGCTTTTTTGCATCTTCTAAACCAGTAAATAATATTGTGGTCATCTTATATATGATAATGGCCTTTTTTGCAGGGAATAAGGAGGCTTTAAGCATGGAGTTTTCACTTAAAAAAGCGAGTGTGCTCCTTGGATCAATATTGATGTATTTGCTAGCGATGGGATTATATAGTTTTATCATTCGTAAAAATGACCTTACGGGAGCGGGGTCCTATAAAATATTGCTTTTCGCAACATTTACGGCTCTTATTCCCATGGCTTTTCTTAATGTCAAAATACTATGCGCGGGAGTTTTTGTGCTTTTAGCAGTGCGACGTCTGATAAGTTTACGATCGGGCATAGCCATAGAACGAAAACTGTATGATGCATCCTTTTGGTTAACAGTGGCAACGCTATGTTATTTTTGGTCAATTATATTTTTTATACCATTATTCTTAAGCGTTTTTCTATATGCTCGAGGATCAATACGATATTGGTTTATTCCAATTTTAGGTATAGCGACTATACTCTTGTTTATGAGTTGTTATGTATTATATATAGAAGGAGATCAGTCCTATATTTTAGATTATATTGACGAAATTTCCTTTGACTTCTCAAAATATAGTAACCTTAAAGTGTTGTTGCCTCTTAGCTTTTTATGCAGTGTGTTTATCTGGAGTGTATGGAAATATATAACCCTAATGAACACCACAGTTTTTTCACAACGAGGATCCTATTTATTAGTTGTTAGCTTTGCATTAGCCGCTCTGGTTATAGTGTTATTCTGCCCAAATAAATCAGGTGCCGAATGGTATTTTTTTATCCCTGCTTTAGCCATTATTGCCACCAAATATATTGAGCTAAGCGAAGGATTGATTTTTAAGGAATTCTTGCTTTGGGGAGCAATACTACTTCCCGTAATGGTCTATTTTTTTTAATCAGGAGTCGAATGAAAAATGAAGATCTGAATTACATGGAGCAACAACTTAAACAGCGCTTACCCTATAAAGATCTTTGGTATAGAAAACAAAATGATCTATGGGATCGACGTAGTACTTATATTTATGATACCCTCTCCTGGAAAATCTTAATTCAAAAAATAGAATATGCGGTAAAGCATTATGGATATGATAAAAAGGCCTATTTCTATTATACGATTAATCGATGGTATAACTTCTGGAGTGCTCAGGCGGTTGAACGTATTTTTTCAGAAACTCCTGAGATTATACCTAATCCCAATCCTAAGAAAGGACATTTTGACTTTAATTGGAATGGAATCCCCTTTGATCATAAAACCAGTATTTTCCCCAAAGGGTTTAAAAATGGTGATATAGCAGCATATCGTTTCGCGAAAGCAAATCCTAAACAATTAGTGCTCTGGTTATATAAAAATCAAAGTACCGGACAGCGCTACCACCTTAAAAACAGACTATTTCTAATTGTTTACGCACAGGATGGAGCACATTATCGACTAAAGGCAGAAATAAGTTGGCTTAGAGGGATCGTTACAAACTATGTGCGTACTTTTGATCCAGCACAATTGATAAGCCTCCAATTGCAGCAGGGACCACAAACATTAACCGACATTATTTGGGCTGAAGGATGAATTATATTGGCTCTAAACATAAATTATCTAGTTTTATTTTAAACAGTGTTACAGCAGTTTGTGGTGTTGACCTTAAGCAAAAAACAATGTGTGATCTTTTTGCGGGCACTGGAAGTGTAGGGCGTAATTTTAAAAATAGAGTCCATAAAGTTATCGCCAATGATTTGGAATACTATAGTTATATTCTTAATCGTAATTATATTGGAAATAATAACCCTCTGGACGAAGAAAACTTACTGTCAAGACTTAAAAAAACCCCTGAAACAAAAGGTTTTATTTTTGAGCATTATGGAGCTGGGGGAAAAGCAGGAAGGCAATATTTTACTGCAGAAAATGCAGCAAAAATAGATGGTTACCGTCTGGCGATTGAAACATGGAAAATCAAAGAAAAAATTGACGACAACCAATACTATTTTCTTCTAGCATCCTTACTAGAGAGTGCAGATAAGGTAGCAAATACCGCCTCTGTATATGGTGCTTATCTTAAGCATATTAAAAAAAGTGCTGCAAAAACAATACATGTTACTCCAGCGACTTTTAAGATTACGGAAAATGCTCACGAAGTATATCAGGAAGATAGCAATACTCTTATTAAAAGAATTGAAGGAGATATCCTTTATCTGGACCCTCCATATAATGCCAGACAATACGGAGCAAACTATCATGTGCTGAACACTATTGCAAAATATGATACCTTTGTGCCCCAAGGTAAAACGGGTTTGAGGCCCTATGAAAAGTCGGCGTATTGTAGTAAGGTTAAAGTTGAAGAAGCCTTTGAAACCCTCATAAGAGAAGCACAATTCAAGTATATATTTTTGAGTTATAATAATGAGGGATTAATGTCTGCAAAGAGAGTAAAAGATATTATGCAGCGATATGGAAAATACGATTTAATGACTACCGATTATCAACGATTTAAGGCAGATAAAACCGAAAACCGAATTCATAAAGCCACAAGCACTACAGAATATTTACATATTTTAGAAAAGTAATCATGTTTACAGATAAAGCTAATCGTATTTTTAAAGAAGCCATAGAAACCTATCATATTGTAAATACGGTAGATCAACCTTTTACGAATCTTTATGATAAAAGAGAGGACCTTATTGCTCATTTATTATATCGCAAGTGCTGGATAGATACGGTGCAGTGGCATTATGAAGATATTATCCGTGATCCTAAAATTGATCCCGTGGCCGCGCTTAAACTTAAGCGGCAGATCGATGCTTCTAATCAGGATCGTACCGATATGGTTGAGTTTATTGACAGTTACTTCTTGGAAAAATATAAGCAAATTACCCCTAAAGAAGATGCTACAATTAATACAGAGAGTCCAGCTTGGGGTATTGATCGTTTATCAATTCTTGCGTTGAAAATCTATCATATGCATGAAGAAGCTACTCGGGAAGACGCCACTGCAACACATAAAGAATCATGTGAGAATAAGCTTAACACGCTATTGGAACAGCGTGTAGATTTGTCTACTGCTATTGATACACTATTGAGTGATATTGCTCACGGAGATAAATACATGAAGGTCTATCGACAAATGAAAATGTATAATGATGATGAACTCAATCCCGTTTTACGAAATATTAAAAAATAGTCAGTTTATGCGTTGTTAATACCCATTGAAAACGTTTAGGAAGACTATAGATGTATGAAGCAGCCCAGGCACATCCTGATTATCCGTTTATCTGCAATGGGCGATGTGGCAATGACCATGCCTGTGGTTTATGCTTTCGCGAAAGCGTACCCTGAAATTACAATTACCTATCTAACGAAACCTTTTTTTAAACCTATTGCCGAAACGCTACCTAATCTGCAGGTGGTTAGTGCCGATGTAAAAGGTAAGCATAAAGGAATCTGGGGGTTATGGAAATTATCCCGAGAACTAAAAAAAGAAAACATTGATGCCGTAGTAGACCTTCATAATGTACTGCGATCAAAATTTATGCGGTTGTTTATGGGAATATCAGCTGCTAAGATTAATAAAGGACGAGCTGAAAAAAAAGCACTTACTCGTATTAAAAACAAAGCCTTTGGACAACTTAAAACTACCGTCCAACGCTATGAAGATACGTTTAAAGCTTTAGGGTTTTCTAATATTTATCCCGAACAATTGGAACAACCTGACCTTATAACAAAGGTGAGTACATTTGTCGGAGGAGACCATAAAAAATGGATTGGAATTGCCCCTTTTGCAGCACATAAAGGGAAGCAATACCCACTTGATTTAATGTGTACAGTTATTAACGCATTAGATAAAATAGCTGGTGTAACGCTTATTCTTTTTGGAGCACCTGATGAAAAAGAAGCTCTAGAAAAACTTGTTGTTGGAAGTAAACAAACCAAAATTATTGCTGGTGCATTGTCCTTTAAAGAAGAAATCAATCTTATCGCACATCTTGATGTCATGCTAGCTATGGATAGTGGCAATGCGCATCTCGCTGCTATGTTTGGAGTACCTACAGTTACCTTATGGGGAATAACACATCCTTATGCGGGCTTTGCTCCTTTTAGACAAGAAAAACATTGTTTATTGTCTGATAGAAAACTGTTTCCTGCAATTCCCACCTCTGTATATGGTAATGTCTTACCTAGAGGATATGAAGATGCTATGCGCACCATTGTTCCAGACATGATCATAGAAAAAGTGAAAGAATTGCTAAACTGATAAATGCTATGCACGCATAGTATTTATGTGTATCTTTGAGATTAAATTACGAATATGGCTTCGCTAAAACCCTCACTAACAGAACTACTTAATATTACACATCCTATTATTATGGCGCCCATGTTTCTGGTATCCAATGTAAAGATGTTAAGAGCGGGTATGGAACATGGGGTTGCGGCTTGTGTTCCTGCTTTAAATTATCGAACCATTCCCGAATTGGAAGAAGCGATTACAGCATTAAAAGCTGCTAAAGTCCCTGGTGGCGCTTTTGGGATTAATCTCATTGTCAATAAATCCAATGTAAAATTTCCCGAGCAGCTGGATACCCTATGCAGATTAGGTGTAGACTTTGTTATTACTTCTTTAGGCTCGCCTCGCAAAGTGATTGAAAAGTGCAAACCATTAGGGATCAAAGTATTCTGTGATGTAGTAGATTTAGGATATGCAAAGAAGGTAGAAGAATTAGGATGTGATGCACTCGTAGCCGTAAATAACCAAGCTGGAGGGCACCGTGGAGATCTTTCGCCAGAGGATTTAATAAAAGAGCTTGATGCAAATTGCAACATTCCCGTAATTACTGCTGGAGGTGTAGCAGATAAGGCAGATCTAGATAGAGCAATTTCCTATGGCGCCATAGGCGCAAGTATAGGAAGCCCATTTATAGCGAGTGAAGAAGCGTCTGTATCACAAGAATATAAACAAGCCTGTGTAGATTATGGAGCAAAGGACATTGTGATGACCCAAAAAATATCAGGAACGCCGTGCACTGTAATCAATACTCCTTATGTGCAAAAAATAGGAACCAATCAAACCTGGATAGAAGGCGTTTTGAACAAAAATAAAAAGCTTAAAAAATGGGTAAAAATGATTCGCTTTGCAAAAGGGATGAATGACACTCGTAAAGCTGCCAAAGGAGCGACTTATAAAACCGTATGGGTTGCAGGCCCAAGCATTGAAGGAACGAGATCTATTGAATCGGTTGGCAAGATATTAGAGCGGTTTGTATAATTTTGTTTGATTATAAACTTAGGTTTAATTCAACATATAGTAGTGCATTCAAAATATCAGGAGGCCTCCCTATTAATTTATATCTAAAGGATATAAATATTTCTGAATCTACCTACTAAACTAAAAGTAGGATAAGAGTTTAAAAAAATGCACATATTCCTATAGGATGACAACGAAAATTAAGGAATGAGCTACATGAGCGACAATCTGAATCATTCCGACAAAATTGATTACATCCTGTTGGACCTATTAAACCGCCACTTATCCCTTTTTGTTCTGTCTTGTCAATGACTTTAAATTTGCCAATATTTAAAATTTTATTTTTCATTTTATTGAAATTTAAGTGAATTAAGGTCTTGAACATTTAAAGACACTCAAGATTTATGTCTTTTCCCGGGATTGATATGTAGGTATACTATTTTATATAGAATTGTATACCATTAAAATCGAAGCTAAAGTATAACCGAACAAAATGAGATAAAAATATGAATGACTCGAATTTATAAATTTGAGTAGATACGATAACCTTTAAAATCGTATACTTTTATTCAAAAAGAAAACTGAAAATTCAGCAATGGATTCTTAAAAAATAGAAACGAGAAGTTAATTTCTACTAAAATCAAGCAACATTTCCCCAAAAATAGCGTCTAAGGATTTAGAGGGAAATTTATGACTAAGACAAATTCTTAAAATGTCTTAAGAATGCATAAGTATTTTTTTATGTAAAAGGAAAACCGTTACAATAATATGTTTAAAACAAAAAGAAATGTTTTTTTAGGGGGAACAGTACTTTTTTTATTCTTGACATTATGTGGAGAAGGAATGTCTCAAGAAGAAGACATTACACTGACCGAAGCGCAAAGGACAGTGATTTTATATGCTCCAACTAAACAAGTTGAAGACTCTATATCTAAATACTATATCTATAGATCATATGATCTTTTATTTAAGTATAGTTCCCATTATTTAGAACGGGGAATTCAGGAAAATAATAACGCCATAAAATACATGGCTCATTATAATTTAGCAGATTTTTATTACTACAGTAAATACACAGATTTAAAGAAGCATTATTTTCATACAAATGCAACTTTACAAGCAGCAGAAGCTCTTGAGAAACCTGCACAAATAATACAGGCATTACATATTAGGGGATCGGCACTAGAAGAATTAGGCCAGTATCAGGATGCTTTTAAGGACTATTATAGAAGTTTGACACTATCTAAAGAACATAAATTACTGGTTAGTGAGATACGTTCACGCACCTATTTGGGACATATAAAAATACGACTGGAAGAGTTTGCCGAGGGGATACATATTCATGAAGATATTTTGAATTTATTAGGACAGCAAATATATAAGGAACGATACAAGGATATAGATTACTATGAGATTTATATCAATGTTTTAAATGGTTTGGGGATATGTCAACGAGACATTAATGATAATCAATTGGCAATAAATACTTTTAAAAAAGGACTTTCGTTTCTCGAAAGTCATGAAGTATATAGTCCTGGATTAAAATTTATAATTCAAACGAATCTAGGTAAAGCGTATGCCAACTTAGGAAGTTATACGAAGGCAGAAGCGTATTTAAATGAATCCAAAGATTTCTTTTCCGAACGATTGAATAAATCTAATGGATATTTCCAAAATGTTTTTTTTCGTTCAGAACTTCTAAAGAAACAGGGAAAATCTAAGGAAGCACTACTATTACTGGAAGAAAGCTTTGAATATTTAAATCAAAATGAATTTCCCCCAAAATTACTTTACATATGTGATCTTGCTATAAACCTATCTAAAGATCTTAATGATAAGGAAAAAGAAAATAAATATCATAGAATAAAAGCAAACTGTATTGAGTCTATACATGCTAATAAAACAGAAACAAGGAGATTGGAAAATAAAGAACTCTCTCAAGAAAATAAAACACTTACCTCTGAGAATATTAAGACAAACACAATTCTCAAAAAAACCATTATATTAATAGGAATACTTAGTTTATTTCTTTTTGGTTTGAGTTTCTTATATGTAAGAAAAAACATTCTAAATAAAAAGAAGTTTGATTTGCTTGTCGCTAAGATGAACAAACCAGCAGAAGAAAAGGATGATACTCCTGTCACATTAACTATAGCCGATGAAAAAACAAAAGTTATTCTGGAAAAATTACAAAAGCTGGAAAAAAAATATTTCTTTATTCATCAAGACTGCACATTGCATAATACCGCCAAGAGATTAAAAACGAATACCACCTATCTGTCAAAAATCATTAATACACATAAACAAAAGACATTCAATGAATACCTCAATGAATATCGTATTAATTATGTGTTACAACAAATTAATGAAAGCTCTAAGTTCAGAATGTATACGATAAGTGCAATCGCTCAAGAATTGGGATATAAAAGCACAAATACATTTACAAACGCGTTCAAGAAACATACAGGACTTAATCCCTCTTTTTATATTAAGCAAATAGGAAGAAACAAGAAAGCTTCTTAGGTGTAATCACATTTTCTATAAAAGAAAGTAGAAACCTAAATAAGAGTTATAATAAAAAGAAACATCCCTAAATCTATATATAATAGTTTTAGGGATGTTTGTATAGGTAATGAAGTAACTCTCTTATTGTTTAATGAACTTCCCATTAATTTCTTGTATAGAAGAATCTAATGTGATGGTATAATAATATGTTCCCCTTAAGAGCTTATCTGTATTATAACGTATTTTTTGATCATAATCCATGTTAACATTGATCTTGTCCTTAAGATGACCACTTTGGTCATATATAGACAATACAACATCATCATTATTTAATGGAGATTTACTATTGGAGAGATCAAAAGTAATGTTATTAAGAACTGGATTGGGGTATGCAGAAATTATGTTTGTAGATGGTATAGTGTTTTTGCCTAATTGATAAATAGTAAAATAAATTTCTCTCTCTGCAAGAGTCGGACCTTCATTAAATGGATTACCGTTGTCAACTACTAACTTAAAAAGTAAACGGTGATATCCTGGAGCATAAGAATAACCCGCTGCTATCTGTGGAAGGGTCTCGTTTGTATTTACATTATCACAGGTCTGTCCTGTAGGACAAGGTGGGACACGTATAGGTCCGAGAGTACCGTCGGGAATAGGGAAAATGGGAATGTCAGAAGTATTAGAAATAATAGGACCTTCTATATCGTTTACGACTATCTCCAACCCTGAAAAATAATCAACCGAACTGGCATTCTCCACTCTAATTTTAAATGGGATTGAAGTAACATCTATAAAATTAGCAGGGGATTGAACGGTAAGACCATATTCTATGGGATGTCCTTGTCCTTTATTTTTTAATCCAACAACTACAACAATTTCACCATTATTTATATCAATAGAGGATTGTGCTTTGCTATTGACAATAATCATTAGACTTAGGGTACAGAATATTAAGAATACAGATTTTTTCATGGCATTAAATTTTAAAGGTTTTATTTTCAATATAACTGTTCGTGATTATATATGGATTATCATATAACCTCAATTTTATAAATTTAAGCACTACATTTTAATTTCAACTAACTGTTTATCAGATTACAAAAATTATTTATTGAATTTGATTATAAATAATTAAACGGAACTGTTTTGTACATGCCCAAATTTATAAAATTGAAAAAAGGTCTCTTTATTTCTCATGCGAAACAACCTAATTTCACAGTATCATAATTTGAAAAAGAGTTTATAAACTCTAATCCGTTGAGGTCATATTGATAATTAATTTGATCATATGAACGATCAGAAAAATTCAATT
>CAZPTJ010000113.1:0-10146 GCA_964589085.1 uncultured Flavobacteriaceae bacterium
TAGATACAAATAATATTCTAAATCTTAATGCACAAACTCCATTAAGTAATATAAGCATCTATAACATTACTGGTCAAGAAGTATTATCAAGAAGCTTATCAAATACTAATGAAACTATTGACTTAAATACATTAAGCACTGGTGTTTATATCGCCAGAGTTGCTGTTGAAGGAATAGAAACTGCTATTAAATTTGTAAGAAAATAAATAATAGCAATTCTTCATAATAATAAAAAAAGCGACTCAATTGAGTCGTTTTTTTTATTTATTTATTTGCCAATTGTCCACAAGCAGCATCAATATCTTTTCCTCTTGATCGTCGTACTGTTACTGCAATATGATGTCGCTCTAATTGATTTACATATTCATCAATTGCACTTTTCTGTGCTTGTTGGAACTCACCATCATCAATAGGATTGTACTCAATTAAATTTATCTTACTGGGAATAGCTTTGCAAAAGTTTACTAAAGCTTGTATATCAACATCTCGATCATTAATACCATCCCATACAACATACTCATAGGTAACTTGCCGTTTTGTTTTATCATACCAGTATTCTAATGCAGCTTTAAGTTCACTTAAAGGCATTTGTTTATTAAAAGGCATAATAGTAGTACGAACTTCATCCAATGCTGAATGTAAGGATACTGCCAGATTAAATTTAACTTCATCATCTGCCATTTTTTTAATCATTTTAGGCACCCCAGAAGTAGATAGAGTAATTCGTTTAGGAGACATCCCTAGACCTTCGGGAGATGTAATTTTATCGATGGCCTTAAGGACATTATTATAGTTCATTAGCGGTTCACCCATTCCCATAAAAACGATATTGGAAAGAGGTCTATCGTGATATAACCTGCTTTGTCTATCAATAACGACCACCTGATCTACAATCTCGTCTGGTTTGAGATTACGCATACGTTTTAAACGTGCTGTTGCACAAAAGGTGCAGTTTAAACTACAACCTACCTGAGAAGACACACAAGCTGTTGTACGTGTAGTAGTTGGGATAAGCACGGATTCTACGACAAGACCATCGTGTAACTTTACGGCATTCTTAATAGTACCGTCATTACTGCGTTGCATAAAATCTACTTTTACGTGATTTATGACAAAATGTGTATCTAGAAAATTACGCGTAGCCTTTGAAAGGTTAGTCATATCATCAAAGTCATGGGCGCCTTTTTGCCATAGCCACTCATAGACTTGATTCCCTCTAAATGCTTTTTCACCTTGAGCAACAAAAAAATCACGAAGCTCTTCTTTAGAATATGTTCGGATGTCTTTTTTTGTTATTTCCACAATATAAAGTTAGTATAGTTTAAGTGTTTTTCATTTAAAAAGGCGACTTTCAAAAGTCGCCTTCTAGGTTATATATTAATATTCATTTATTCTATTAAAAATCTTCCATTTTCATGGAAATTAAATGATTAACATAGCGTCACCATAAGAGTAAAACTTATATTTCTCTTTTATAGCTTCCTCATAGGCTTCTTTAATAAAATCATGTCCTGCAAATGCTGAAACCATCATTAATAAAGTGGATTTAGGTGTATGGAAATTGGTTACCATACTATTAGCTATACTAAAATCATAAGGAGGAAAAATAAATTTATTTGTCCATCCTCCAAAAGGATTTAAGGTTCTCGCCGAAGATACAGAACTCTCCAGTGCCCGCATTGCAGTAGTACCAATTGCACATATTCTACGTTTTTCTTGTATAGCATTATTGATGGTATCACAAGCTTGCTGATTAATATAGGCTTCTTCACTATCCATCTTATGCTTAGAAAGATCTTCCACTTCAACTGGACTAAAGGTTCCCAATCCTACGTGAAGTGTAACTTCTGCAAAATTAACTCCTTTAATTTCCAATCGCTTTAGAAGATGCTTAGAAAAATGTAAGCCAGCAGTCGGTGCTGCTACAGCTCCTTCTTTCTTAGCATAAATCGTTTGGTAGCGATCTTCGTCTTCAGGTTCTACCTCTCTCTTTATATATTTAGGCAGAGGCGTCTGACCTAAATCAGTTAGTTTACTTCTAAATTCTCCATAGGAACCGTCATAAAGGAAGCGTAAGGTACGACCACGGGAAGTAGTATTGTCAATTACCTCTGCAACAAGACTTTCATCATCTCCAAAATATAACTTGTTCCCGATTCGTATTTTCCGTGCAGGATCAACTAATACATCCCATAAACGCGTTTCAGAATTGAGTTCTCTCAATAAAAATACTTCAATACGTGCTCCTGTTTTTTCTTTATTTCCATAAAGACGTGCAGGAAAAACCTTTGTATTATTAAGAACCATTACATCTTTTTCATCAAAATAGCTGATGAGATCTTTGAACATTTTATGTTCAATTGTTTGATTTTTACGATCCAAAACCATAAGTCGTGCTTCATCTCTATTTTCTGCGGGATACTCTGCCAGAAGATCGTTGGGAAGGTCAAAATTAAAATGAGAAAGTTTCATTCAGTGTTATAATTTAGAAACGATTAGTGATTTCTATGTTAATATCCACAGTTTATATTAAAGTGAATTAGAATATCAAATTGTTCAATTTTCAAGGCGCAAATATACAATCTGTAGAAAGGGCTTGTCAAGTATTTCAACAAATATTATCTAATCTACATGAAAACCAAGATGTTGTATGTCCTTCCAAAAATCGGGATAGGATTTAGAAACTACCATCGAATCTTGTATAAATAACGGGGTATACAGAGCCAAAGGGGCAAAAGCCATTGCCATTCTGTGATCATTATAGGTTTCGATGGTTATATTTCTATTTAAACTCCGTTTTTGCTGTTTTAAAACAAGGGTGTCTTCTGTAACTGTAATATTTCCGCCAAGTTTAGTAATCTCCATTTCTAGTGCTTCCAGACGATCCGTCTCCTTTATCTTAAGGGTATGTAATCCTGTCAATTCACAACCTATTCCAAGTCCCAAACAACTAACACTTATAGTTTGTGCTATATCTGGCGCATTTGATAAATCTAATTTTAAGTGTTGAGGTCTCTCAAAATTTTTATTCTTTTTTAAACACAGTACTTGTTGTTCAAAACTAGATTCCACCCCCAGTTGTCTATAAATATCTTGAAGGACTGCATCTCCTTGTATGCTCTGTTCCTTATAACTTGATATTTTAATATTTTCGTAGTGTTCCTGATCCTTTTTTGAAAATATAAAAGCGGCAATACTATAAAAATAAGATACACTGCTCCAATCTGATTCTACAGTGATCGTTCTTTCCACATCTCTATTTTTAATAGGAAAAACCTGAATGTGTTGCCCTTCAAAAGTAACCTTAATTCCACATTGTTTCAATAAGGTCACTGTCATTTCTATATAAGGTACAGAGGTGATTTTTCCATTAAGTGTAATCCGTAATCCATTAGTGAGTGCTCCTCCAATGAGCATTAAAGCCGAAATATATTGACTACTTACATTAGCCTTGAGACTTACCTTATCTTCAATTAATTCCTTTCCCTTAATAATCAAAGGTGGGTAACCCTCTTCTTTACCATACTCAATATCGGCTCCCAAGCTACGTAGGGCATCAACCAATATTCCTATGGGCCTTTCTGTCATACGCTTACTACCTGTCAAAATGGTCTTTCTTCCCTCTTGAATAGCAAAATAGGCAGTTAAAAAACGCATTGCCGTTCCTGCATGATGAATATCTATGATTTCCGAATGAGATGTTAGGGCATTTTGCAAAAACCGAGTATCATCACTATTGGAGAGGTTTTGTATTTCTAATCCATTGAGAAGGGATTGGATAATAAGAAGGCGATTAGATTCACTCTTAGATCCGGTAACACAAATTGCAGTATCATCGTAATAACCAGAATGGCTGAGATATAATGACATCTAAAGGGGGTTATTTTAACTTCTGATTGTTGTGATGACGATCGTGATCACGTTCTGTCTTTATATCTAATTTTTTATTGAAAGCTTCTTGTAGATTTACTCCGGTTTGATTTGCCAAACATAGTACTACAAAAACCACATCTGCCAATTCTTCTCCTAAATCCTTTGTTTTATCACTCTCCTTCTCACTTTGTTCTCCATAACGTCTTGCAATTATCCGAGCCACCTCGCCGACTTCTTCGGTAAGTTGTGCCATATTTGTCAATTCATTAAAATATCGTACTCCATGATTCTTAATCCAATCGTCTACTGCTTTTTGAGAACCTACGATGTCCATTAAATTAGATTTTTTTCAAAACTACCTTTTCATTTTCTTTTTCCTTCATTATTTTAAAAAAGTTTTTCAAATCAAAGTACGATGAAGGTAAAACCATTGGAGTTCCTATCATCCTTTGAATACTCAAATTCAGCTTACCGCCTTGTTCTTGAATTTGATATCGAAAGGACCCCATATTATCAGCAAAGTTAACCGCTATAGGCTCAGGAAGTGACTCAACGGCATATCCTTCAGGTATTTCTATGGAAATAATATACTTGTCTTGTTTTGGATAACTAAAATCTATAGGATACTTACGCTCTTCAGACTTAAAATAGTCTTCATTGTCTGCAAGGTAAAGAGCAGGAGAAAAATATAACTTATCTCCAATAAGCTCGGCAGCTTCCATTTCTTCAATTTCAAAAGAAGTAGAAATAGGTTTATATACATTTTTCAATTCCTTAATTTCAATTTCAGAAGCCTCAGCTCCATTTAAATTTTCTTCTATTTTGCTCAACACCTCATCGTCACTAAGGCTTATAAGAGCATTACGCATATCCTTAGCAAAATGACCCGTATATCTATTTTGAGATTTACCAGACAACATAAAATCTTCATCAAACTTAAAGTCCAGCATAGCCGTATGAACTGCAGGTTTATTAGGCATCAAATTGACTAAAGAAGATGATCCATCTTTTCTAATCATACGTCCTTGCCAGTTTAACAAATCATCTTTCAAAATATTTATGTTTCCTATTTTATCCGTGCCATCCAGAAGTATAAGATTATTACCAATTATAGCTCCACTTATCACATAATTAAACCCATTACGTGTCGGAAAAATAGGAACACCATTTGATTTTGTACTTATCAATACTGGGTTTGCATCTATTCCCGCATGTCTTAACATTGCCGTAAGCATCAAATTAATATCTGCTACATTACCAGATTTTTCTTTGAAAGCTTTACTCACTCCATTATCTGTATATACACCACTTATACCATTCCATGCGTAGTTCGCACGTATATATTGGTAAATACTAGCGAGTTTTTCTTTAGGTGAATTTAAATTACTTATTAATGGATTAATTGTTTTAACAAAATAATTGGTCTTAGCTAGTTCCTTTCCAAAATCAGGAGATTGATATATATTTTTTGCTACATCTTCCCAAGTGGTGGTATAGCCTTTTATATTGGCCCCAGGGAATTTGGTATACTCTAGCTCCATTTGTAAACCAGAGGTGTAATTTTCGATATTTCCACTAAAGGGTTCTATTTTTACGGCAGGCACATCCTTAAGTTTTAATGAGTACCCTTTATCTTTTAGCCTCACTTCTTCTTGGCGTCTGGAACCTTGCGATACTAAAGCACTACCCTCTCTCTCAACATTATATTTGTAACGCAATATACGTTCTTTGCTTTCTTCGCGAATATTAAGCGGAATCCACCCCTTTCTATGTGTTTTATACACCATCCATTCTGGAGCATAAAACTCCATGCTCACCAAATCAACAGGTATTTTTTCCTGAAATCTATATTCATTGATATTTGCGGTAAATGGAGATAGGAATTTATATGTGTATTCTATAACAACACCATCTTGAATATTAGGCATTGTGAATTTCTTTACATTCCAATATTTGCTTCGTTCTTCCTCGAAAATGCCATTTTTATCCAGTTTGATCTTTTCTACCTCTCCATTTACAACAGTATAGGTATATCCCTTTAATCCAGAGACTAATTCTTTGCTACTATTATTAGCCTTATACATTGGTATCTCTACAGTAGTCCAATCATAACCTTCACTATTATATATCTTTACGATCTCGTGTACTTCTGTTTGCAATTGAAACCCTTTTTCATCCAAATAATTGAATTTGGTTTTCATCTCTCTATATATTACAGCAGCACTGGCATTTTTTTCTACCTGATGCTCCGTTTGTAGTACAATTTCATCTGGAACCTTTCCAAATTTGTATTGAGCATTTCCAAACTGAATAACAAATAGATTCATTAAAATAATGTAAACTCCTCTTCCCATTTTAATTATGATTTAATTAATATCATTTTTGCATTATCGTTACGATTCACTTTCTTTAGAAAACTTCTGAATGCTTTATACTCTTCTTTGGGATAGTTCCCCTCCTTTAACTCAAGTGTTCTCTTGTAAATAACTTCAGAATCTGATTTCTTTTCTACAGAAATAGTATAACTTCCAAAAGGAGAGTCAAAACTTATGTCATCAGGAATAAATTTTAATGTGAATGATTGAGGAATCGTAATTATCACTTCATCATTATCTACAAATCCTTCATCTAAATGCACTCCAAATTTCCTGCTTGAATACCGATCAGGAACATAGGTAAAACGATTAAAAGCATTGAGAGTAACAAGCATCTCTTCTCCAGCAAAAGTTGCATAATGTTCTGCTTTAAAACTCACCTTTTCAGTAAATCGAATATTCTTTTTATCATTCTCCAGAACTAAATCATCTATAGTTACATTAGGAACATAACTCCAATAATCCAAAAAGTATTCCTTGCGTTCTTTTAAGGTTTTATTCGTCAATGTATATCTGTCATCATATTGCATACCCTCCGTTTCACAATGATAATTTGCCTTAATATTTCCTTCTGATGAAATAGTATAGCTCCCTACTCCATTTAAAGTATTATTTAATCCATCATATATTTGAGTATGCACAATCTCTCCTCCATCTGGTTTAATAATAAGCACATCTCTATCGTCTGTAAAATCTCCTATAAAACCAAACGGTATTTCTTGACTTGTGCACTCTAACCAAACATAGTCTTCACCATCAGGAATTGCCAAAATGGCATGATTTCCTTGTAAGGATGAAAAATCTTCTTGAATATCTCGCTTGCTTCGATCTCCATAAAGAATGGTATAATAAGAGGGAATTTCTGCTACTTCGAGTAAGGCTTTTGTATAGTTTGTTAAAGCTTTACAATCACCATAACCCAAGCGATCCACATCTGATGCCGGCATAGGCTTCCATCCCCCAATACCTACCTGAACACTGATATAACGCGTCTTATTCTGAACATAATCATAAATCTTGCGTGCCTTCTCTATGGGGTCTTCAATACCTGAAACTAATTGTAATATTTCGTTTTTAGTTTGTGCATTCACCTCTTCCGTTCCTCTTAATAAATAATCATTAACCCATTTTCCAAAACTTGTCCAGTCTCTGGCTTCTCCATCAACACCTTGTAAATGAAATATATCTAAGGCAAATAAAATCCGAGGCATAATCTGAGCAAAACCAGGACTATGCGCTTCAGGTGTTATAGCCTCATAATCTTCTATAGATATTTTCAATTTTCCTTTTTGTTCATCGATAATAATCTTATCGCTGGGGTTGAGTTGCTTAAATCGCAAACCTAATTTCGGGTTATAATTAATAATACAATTACTGCTTTGCGTACTTGAATAATAACTACCATTAGGCAACCAGGAAGGAATAAAAGCGGTGTTACTACTCTCTGTTACCGATTCAAAAAGGACAGTAAAAGGATAAGAAACAGGCGTATAATCTAATATCAATAATCTGGAATCCGTAAACAAACTAATGCCGTCTACAGCACTTATATCTTCAAAATCCTTTTTCTTAAAGGTTTTGATTTTTTTTCCTAATTGATTAAAAATGGTGGCCTGCACACTTTTTACCTTAGTCACATCATCATAATATGCATAGGCATCTATGTCCCGAATCCCTTTTTTATTCAATACTGTGACTACTTTATAGGTGGTGTGAGTAAGTGTTTTACGATCAGGAATGTCAATAACTGTCTTTTCTTCCCTTAGGATACTATTTGCATTGGCTTTTAAATTCTCAGGAATACTAAGTGATTGAAAAACAATGTCTGATTGTGCAGAAAGTGTTATACTAAAAAGCATAACTACGTAAATGAACCCCTTTTTCATTAACATAATTTTAAGTTTTAAAGATAATGCTAATGTAACATTATGCAAAAAATACTACTTGTTTTTCGTATCTATGATAATAGTAACTGGTCCATCATTTAAAAGGCTGACTTTCATGTCTGCACCAAAAATTCCGGAATATACCGGCTTTTGAAGCTTTCGCGAAAGCGTATTTAAGAAATTTTCGTATAATGGAATAGCAATATCTGGTTTGGCAGCGCTCATAAAAGAGGGGCGATTTCCTTTTTTTGTATCGGCATAAAGTGTAAACTGACTGATAACCAATATATCTCCATTGATATCAGTCACCGATCGATTCATAGCACCTTCATTATCATTAAAAATCCGTAACCCAATAATTTTATGAGTTAGCCAATCGATATCCTCCTGTGTATCATCTTGCGTAATACCAAGTAATATAAGAAACCCTTCTTCAATAGTTGCCTTTACTTTATTATGAATAGTAACAGAAGCTTGCGAAACTCTTTGAATAACAGCTTTCATTCTATAATTATTTAAGCATTGGGGAGGTGAATATCTTTTCTATATTGGCTATCATCACCTTCTATGAGTTGTAGATAGCTTTTATAACGAGACCAGAATAATTTATCATTCTCCAGTGCTTCTTTGACAGCACATTTTGGTTCATCTATATGTAGGCAATTGTTGAATTTACAGGCTGCTTTTAAGGCAAAAAATTCTGGAAAATAATCACTTATCTCTTCTTTATCCATATCAACTACTCCAAACCCTTTAATCCCTGGAGTATCTATGATTTTTGCTTCAAAAGGTAAATCATACATCTCTGCAAAGGTCGTGGTATGCTGCCCTTGCTGATGCTGTTCACTAATAGCCTTAGTTTTTATACTTAGAGAAGGGTCTATTTTATTTACTAGTGTCGACTTACCCACACCACTATGACCAGAAAACATATTTACTTTACCACGCATATACTCCTTGAGGGTATCAATGTTTTTACCTTGAAGAGCAGAAATACCTAAACACTCATAGCCAATCCTACGATACATGTCGGCCAGATATTTGATTTCAAGAAGCTCTTCTTCAGAATACGTGTCTATTTTATTAAACAACAAAATTGCTTTAACATCATAAGCCTCAGCAGTTACTAAAAATCGATCTATAAAAGAGGTAAATGTAGGTGGATTATTGAGCGTCACTAACAAGAATACTTGATCTACATTTGCTGCAATAATATGCGTTTGCTTAGATAGGTTGACCGATTTTCGAATAATATAATTCTGTCGATCTTCAATAGCCACAATTACACCTGTGACTTGATCGCTCTTCGTATCTAGTTCAAAAACAACACGATCACCTACAGCAACAGGGTTTGTACTCTTTATGCCCTGAATTCTAAATTTACCTTTGATCCTACATTCATAGTAAGTGCCTTCATCTGTTTTTACAGTGTACCAACTTCCTGTAGATTTATAGATTGTTCCAGTCATCAATGCAAAAATAGTTCCTTTTTGGAAAGAAAAATTGATTATTTTCGTGATGTTATTAATCCATTAACCAATCAATTATGAAAAAATTAATTTGTGCTATCGCATTCATCGCATTATTATCCATCGACCTGCAGGCACAGCAGTACGAGGTAAAAGTTGTAACCAGTGTTGAATCTATTGTTCCTAACGGCTTAGGAAGATCTCGCATTATTTCTGCAAATGACAGCAGGGATTACAGAGAATTCACAACCACTAAGACGGGAGAGGACGATAAACGTAATAAATCAAAACGTGGTGAAATACGTGTAAAAGGCTACGACGAAACAAAACTGCTTAACTTTTATAACCTGGGTGGGATTCGTTTCCAAAATATCGCTGCAAATGATGCTGTTATTGAATCAAAAATAAACGCCATGCTTGCTGAAGGTTGGGATCTTGCTTTTGTGGCAAGTGCTGTAGAAAGTGAAGGAGGAAAAGGTGACGGAAAAGGAATTTTTATTACACGTTATATTTTTAGAAGAGCAAAATAAATTTTAGCTTAAT
>CAZPTJ010000114.1:0-10070 GCA_964589085.1 uncultured Flavobacteriaceae bacterium
TGTGTAGAACGTTATAGAGATAGTGATGTTAAACGGAGTGATGTGACAATCTATTAGTGAGTTATTAGAGCGTTGTCCGTTTTCAATATTTTTGTTTCTTCAAATTCTTATTTAGAAAATATTTCTATTCTTTTTTGGTTTAATTATTGTTTAAATATTACTGTTCACTCATTGAGGAGTACCCTTAACGCATTCAAGCTTTTTTATTAGCAATGTTTCATGGTATTTAGCAGGAGTCAACTGGAATACCACACCTATGAAAACCATCAAACTTCTTAGTATAATATGCGTCGTATGCATATTTGGAAATCGTGCATTTGCACAGACCTCATCTATTTATAAGGAAACCTGGATTGAAATAGATAGCTTAGAACTTAAAGGAAAAGTCACTTCGGCATTGTGGCTTACTGACAGTATCCGTGCGGTAAGTAGAAGGAAGTCTGAGCATTTGGAATACTTAAAGGCTTCAGTATTTAGATGGAAATTTTTGAAAATAAATAAGGAAGGGGCAGAAAATCTAATTTTTAGTGAAATTGAAGAAGAACTTGAACGCTTACCTACTCTCGAGAAATCAATACTTTATGCGGTAAAAGCAACTCTTTTAGAACAATACCTTAATGACAATAGATACAAAATTAGGAGGCTAACGACTTCAACAAACCTGGAGAGTGATATTACGACCTGGAATATAGACAGGCTGGTTAAGGGGATTGTAAGCTCTTATCAACAAGCATTAGCGCCGAGGAGAGAATTATTGGATTCCAAAGCAGGAGAGGCGCATATACTTCTGGAAAGTGCTCTGGTGAATAGATCATATAAACCTACCATATACGATATCATTGCACATCAGGCGTTACAATTTTACAGATCTGTTAATTATACGATTGCACGACCACAATTACTTTTTGTACTAGATAATGAGGCTCTTTTTGGATCTTCAAAAGACTTTAGGCAATGGCAACCAATAACTGCTGATACATTGGTGTCTAAATATAATGCTCTTAAATTATTGCAGGAGATTGAAACACTACACCAAGATGACCCTGATCCCACGGCCTATATTTACGCTCAATTAAGTCGCTTGGATTTTGCCGAACAATATTATACTGGGTATCAAAAGACAGCTTCTTATGAAAAGGCCTTGGAAACTCTTTTAAGTCATAATCAATTTGATGAAGAGTCAACGACCTATGCTGTGTATGGACTTGTAAAATTGAATCTCGCTAGGCTATATGCAAATCATAAAGAAAATATAGATGAGGCAGCGTCAAAATTAAAGACCGATTATGTTCATAGGGCACTCCGTTTATGTGAAGAAATTATTGTCGATTATCCCAATAGTGAGGCAGCTTTAAAGGCAATGCAATTGCAGAAGGAAATTTCACGAGTATCGTTACGCATAAAAATGAAGGGAGAGACAGTACCAAATCGCTCTAGTAGACTGTTTCTTACTTATGAAAATGTAGATAGCCTGGAATTGCAAATTGTTAAAATCCCAATGGATTATAATTTGAAGAACAGTTATAATCTACCCATAACATTAAAAGAGATTGTTCAGGATAGTATAGACACCTATCCTGTAGTGCATCGTAGGCTTATAAATTTGCCTGAAGGCAAAGATTTTACAGAGCACACTACTGAGGTATTACTTCCTGTATTGCCAGCGGGACGATACTTTATTTACGTTGATAATAAGCGATTGAAAGAAACAGATAGTTATGCTTTTGGATACTTTAAGGTTACACAATTAGGACAAAAGAATACGGTGTATGATAGAAAAACGGTATATCAATTTTATGATAAGGTTACGGGCTTGCCATTAAAAGATTTGCCAATACACATAAGCTCAAGGGAAGGGTATTATAATCAGGAGGGAATTACTGATGCTTTAGGAGAATTTGAGCTATTCGAAAAACCTTATAATCGTTCCAATGGTTCTGATGAGATAACACTAAGGGTAATTAAAGGTGCAGATACTTTATATCATCGCCAAAGCATTTACGGTTATTCCAAAAATGAAGTTGATGAAGAACCTATTCAGGTGAAAACTGAATTATTTTTAGACCGAGGGATTTATCGCCCAGGACAAACCGTCTATTTTAAGGGTGTTCTCATTAAGGAAGAAGATGGAAATACAGGGATTGTCGCCAATGAAAAGCTGCTACTTTATATTGATGGTGCTAATGGAGATGAATTACTAGAACAATCATTTATCACAAATGAATTTGGTTCGTTTTCAGGATCATTTACGATACCTGAGAATGTGCTCACTGGAGAATTTAGTATATATACCTATGAAGATGATGATGATGAAAGTCCGTTCTGGGAGAAAGTACTTGATGATGGAGATTATTACGATCAGGAAAAACATTTTCGAGTAGAGGCGTATAAACGTCCCACATTTGAAATCAAATTTGACGCTATTGAGAAAGCTTATAAGCCCAATGACAGTGTAAGCATTACTGGACAAGCCAAAGCATTTTTAGGATCAGTTATTAGTCAGGCTAAAGGAAATTATACAATTCATAGAAAAGCATATAGTCGCTATAGTTACTACAATGACAATGATAACGGTAGACAATTAGATCAAGGTGAATTAACAACTGACGATAAAGGTCAATTCACCATAAACTTTGAGGCACTTTATGAGGAATTGGAAGAGACCAGCATCCAGCAATTTACAATCATTGTAAAGATTACAGATCTCAATGGGGAAACGCAAGAAGAGAAGACTATTGTTAAAGTTGCTCAACAAAACCTGTTTACGGAAATACAAATTCCTAAGAGTATTGAAAAAGGAGCATCTATAGAACTTGTGGTAAGCAATACCAATTTAAATGATGTTCAGGTTTCTTGTAGTAATGTATTGCGTATTTATAAATTAGATACAAGTGAAAAGATTCAATATGAGCGTCTGACTGAAGTGCCGGAATTTCAGCAAATTTCCAAAGAAGATTTTCTAAGGATGTTTCCCGTAGAACCGTATGAAACGAAGATGCCCAATGAGGAAAAAGGAGTATTAGTGTATGAAGGACGTTTTGAGGAGAGGTCACAGTATGTAGAAGCTATTGCAACCACAACATGGGCAGAAGGGACATATATATTAGAGCATAAGGCACAAGATCAAAAAGGAAATCATCAGGAGATAAGCCGTAAGATCAAGATCAAGAATAAAAACGCTGATTATCTACCCAACGATCAACTTTTCGAATACACACAATTATCCGAAGAAGAGCAGAAAAAAAATGAAATTGTTCTTCAATTACGAACTTCCTTAAACGCATTACCCGTTTTTATTGATGCTTATAATGGAGATGATCGTTTTTATAAAGATTTGATTGTTTTAGACGGAAAGGAAATCATAAGGATTCCACTTTCTAATACTGATAAAAATGATGTTGTAATACGTCTTAAGTATGCGTATCAAGAAGGTTATTTTCATAAAGATGTTGCGATACCCGTATCAAATACAAAAGACTATTTGGAAGTTGTTACAGAAACTTTTAGAAGTAATCTATATCCCGATCAAAAAGAACGTTGGAGTTTTAGAATAAAAGACAGGAATAGGAAAAAAGGACAAGCAGAAGCATTGGTTTCGATGTATGATATAGCATTAGACAAATTTGCAGATAGTTATTGGAATCCCGATCTGAACTTTCCCAATTATAACTATGGCTTTAATGATGAAATACTACGCTTGAATAATTCATGGCGTCAGAAATCTTTTACTACTTTTAATGATTTGCGCTTTCAAAATAAAGAGCATCGGATGAGGCACTTAAGAGCTAGATTTGATCGAATTCAGCTTTTTGGTTTGAATATGCAAAATTCAAAGTATGCCTATAATCGTTATTTACGGGAGTTACGTTCTAAACAAAGACTACAAAGAGTCCATACTGAATATTTAGGAAGTATAACGGGGATTGTGTTAGACGAAAGTGGTTCACCACTTCCAGGAGCTAGTGTTATAGTACAAGGGACAACAATAGGTGCTACAACTGATTTTGATGGGGAATTTTCTATCAATGCAACCCCTGATGACACCCTGGAAATATCATATGTAGGATTTGTTACTACAAAGATCCCTGTTGCAATAGGTAATATTCATGTAATTATGGAACCAGATAACACCTTGGAAGAGGTTGTGGTTATCGCTTATGGAGTTAAAAGAGAAAAAAAAGCTTTAGGATATTCAGTTTCAACAGTTCAGGCAGAATCAGTTGGAGTATTGAATAGTTTGTCATTGGATTCGGCAAAGGTTAAAAGTTATAATTTGAATAATGAAGAAGATTCTGGCATTGATGAATTTAATGACTTCAACGATTATCGTGGAAATGTACTTACTAGAAAACCGCGATTTAAAAACATCAGTATTCGCAAAAAACTGGAAGAAACTGCCTTTTTCTTTCCGCAACTACAGACAGATAGAAAAGGAAGAATACGATTTAGCTTTGAAGCACCACAGTTATTAACGCAGTGGAGGTTTCGTTTATTGGCGCACAATAAACATGCGGTTACCGGAGGTTTGGAAAAGTTGGTGATTACTCAAAAAGATTTAAATCTCGTACCCAATACCCCTCGATTTTTAAGAGAAGGAGATACAGTTGTATTACAAGCCAAACTGGCTAATCTCACCACAAAAGAACTACAAGGAAGTGCACAACTGCAGTTATTTGATGCAGTAACTATGCAAGCAATCGATGCACCATTAGGGAATAAACGCAATACCGTAGATTTTATCATTTCGCCGAAAGGCAATTCCAACGTTTCCTGGAAGTTGAAAATACCACAAGGTATTTCTGCAGTGACCTATCGTATGGTAGCTCAAGCCGGAAACTTTTCTGATGGAGAAGAAAATATACTTCCCGTATTATCCAATAGATCTTTGGTGACGGAAACAGTTCCTTTTTTGGTACGTGCTGGAGAGGAGAAGAACATTGTTTTAAGCAAGCTGAGAGATTTGAAATCTACAAGTGTACAACAGCAAAGTTTTTCCTTTGAGTATATGTCAAACCCTTCGTGGAATGCACTACAATCGTTACCTTATTTGATAGAGTTTCCTTATGAATGTGCAGAGCAAACGTTTTCAAGATTATATGCCAATAGGATTTCTGCAAAAATAGTAATGGACAATCCAGAGATTAAGACTGTTTTCGATAGCTGGAAAGGTGATGGCGTATTGCACAGTGCGCTCGAGAAAAATGAGAAATTAAAATCTATATTGATTGCCGAAACCCCCTGGTTACGTGATGCACAATCAGAAACCGAAAGCAAGAAAAGACTAGCATTGCTTTTTGATATCACAAAGAATACTTCTGCTCAAAAGGCTACTTTAGAAAAACTCAAACAAATGCAAAATTCGGACGGAGGTTTTCCATGGTTCTCTGGAGGGAGAAGTAATGCGTATATCACAAGACACATTATAGCTGGGTTTGGACACTTAGAGCAACTTGATATTCAAGTAGAGGCTTCAGAATTACTTAAAAATGCAATTACTTATCTCGATAAAACGCTAGTAGAACAATACCAACGTAGTATAGCAAATAATGCAGATGGGAAAGTCTTCTTTGAAAACCGGCAACAATTGCATTATTTGTATGCACGTACAAATTTTAGTGAAGATACTATGGGATCGTCACTTTATGTCCCTTTTAAGGAACAACAACAACGATTAGTGGACACCATTTTAAATAGCTTTAATAAAAAATGGATTGAACTCTCCATTTATGATAAAGGACTACTTGCTTTAGTGAATTATAGATTAGGTAATCTTGGTAAAGCAAGGGATATTCTAATAGCTCTTAAAGAAAATGCCGTTCAATCGGAAGTAAATGGGATGTACTGGAAAGAAAATACAAGTGGATGGTATTGGTACCAGGCTCCTATTGAAACCCATGCATTACTTATGGAGGCCTTTGATAAAATAATGGAGGATGATCAAAGAACGGTAGAAGAGCTAAAAATATGGTTGTTGCAACAAAAACGTACTTCAGATTGGAAAACAACAAAAGCAACAGCGTCGGCTATCCATGCCTTGCTCTTGACTGGAACTCCATTTACAGCAGTGACAGACAATACTTCTTTTACAATCAATGATACAGAGGCTCAAGAGCGTTTAAATAAGATTACCCCGGAGGCTGGAACGGGGTATCGTAAGTTAAGTTGGCTAGAAAACGAAGTAAGGTCTTCTTTGGCTGATATAAGGATCAAAAACCAAAGTGAGTCGGCAGGATATGGTGGGATGTACTGGCAATATTTTGAAGATCTTGATAAAATTACGGCATCAGAAAACGAAGTATTGGCCGTTTCTAAGTCATTGTTTCTGGTAGATCAAATAGATTCCACAAAACCCTTACAAACCATAACGGAGGAAACAATACTTAATATTGGTCAAACAGTACGCGTACGTTTGAATATTACTGCTTCCAGTGATATGGAGTTTGTTCATCTCAAAGATTTACGAGCAAGTAGTTTGGAGCCTCTTGATGTTTTGTCAGGATATACCTATAGAGATGGGGTTGCATATTACAGGAGCACACGAGATACAGCGACCCATTTCTTTTTTGATCGTTTACCCAAAGGAACTTATGTTATTGAATATGATCTAAAGGTGAATAGTAAGGGGTATTTTTCTAACGGGACGAGTACAATACAAAGTATGTATGCTCCAGAATTTTCGGCTACGACATCTGGAATACGTATAAGCGTAGAATAAGCTGGAAGACATACATAGGAAAGGCTGCTTAAAAGATAAGACAGCCTTTACTCAAAAATGAATGGGGGAACTTAAATTACAATGATATCTTTTATTTAAAGTACTGGCAAACGGGGGCAAAAAAAGAATACCTTTAATATATTGTCAATTCAATTGTAATTAATCAATATTAAATTACATATAAAATACGAGCTGTTTTTGCGGTAAAACCATACATCTAAAAAGGGCTTTCCTCAAAAGATATTGTTAAGGTATTGCCAATAGGCAGATTTCATATCACTTATTGTGAAATGTTAAAATTATAATTTTAACAAAATATTTACAAAACGATGTATTTGAAAGATTTGTACAAGTATAATTTCATAAAAATTCTCTTCTGGATTAAATGTTCTAGGACTCTTTTAAGATGATTTCTACCAATTTTTAAAAGAATAACTACATATTTCAAGCACATACTGGGGGAAATGCACCATATAGAACTTATCAATCCAGGTACATTTCGTAGGTCAACTCTCCCAGATATTACCTTTTTTCTTTAGACCTATTTTCATACTTTTGCACGTCTTTTAATTAAAGGAAACAACCAAATGGAAAAAAATATGATTTATGTGCCAATTGTATTGGCTGTTCTCGGGCTTATTTATATGCTTGTTAAGCAATCTTGGGTGATGAAACAAGATGCAGGAGATGGAAAGATGAAAGAGATTTCAGATCACATTTATGAAGGTGCACTGGCGTTTCTCAATGCAGAATATAAATTGCTGACCATCTTTGTGGTTATTGTAAGTGCTTTGCTTGCCATTGTATCTTTTGTAGTACCCACTACACATTGGTTGATTGTAATAGCCTTCATTTTTGGAGCTGTATTTTCTGCATTTGCAGGAAACATAGGAATGAAAATAGCAACTAAAACAAATGTGCGTACTACGCAAGCCGCTCGTACAAGTTTGCCTAATGCACTTAAAATTTCGTTTGGTGGAGGTACTGTTATGGGACTTGGTGTAGCTGGTTTAGCAGTACTTGGGCTTACTGCTTTCTTTATATTTTTCTTTTGGTTCTTTATGGGAAGCGAATGGACGAATACAATGGATATGACGATTGTATTGGAAACATTAGCTGGTTTTTCTTTAGGTGCTGAAAGCATTGCATTATTTGCACGTGTAGGTGGAGGTATATATACTAAAGCTGCAGATGTAGGTGCAGACCTTGTAGGAAAAGTAGAAGCAGGTATCCCAGAAGATGATCCACGTAATCCGGCAACAATTGCTGACAATGTAGGAGACAATGTAGGAGATGTTGCAGGAATGGGAGCCGATTTATTCGGTAGTTACGTAGCAACCGTATTGGCCGCAATGGTATTGGGTAATTATGTGATTAAAGATATGGGTGGTGCTATCTCTGACGGTTTTGGAGGTATAGGGCCTATCTTATTACCTATGGCCATAGCAGGAGCAGGGATCATCATATCTGTAATCGGTACGATGTTGGTTAAAATAAAAAGCAATGATGCCAAAGAGTCTCAGGTTATGGGAGCCCTTAATATAGGAAACTGGACGTCTATTGTCTTAGTTGCACTAGCGTGTTTTGGTTTATGTAAGTGGATGTTGCCAGAAACGATGAAAATGGAATTCTTCGGTGAAGGATTACAGGATGTTTCTTCTATGAGTGTATTTGCAGCAACCATTGTAGGACTTGTGGTAGGTGCGGTGATTTCATCGGTGACAGAATATTATACAGGATTAGGTAAAAGCCCTATTCTTAAAATTGTACAACAATCAAGTACAGGAGCAGGGACAAACATTATTGCAGGTCTGGCTACAGGAATGATATCAACTTTCCCATCAGTATTATTATTTGCTGGTGCGATATGGGCGTCATACGCATTTGCTGGATTTTATGGAGTTGCACTTGCTGCTTCAGCGATGATGGCTACTACGGCTATGCAGTTAGCTATTGATGCTTTTGGTCCGATTTCAGATAATGCTGGTGGTATTGCAGAGATGAGTGAACAAGAACCTATTGTTCGTGAGCGTACAGATATTCTTGATTCTGTAGGAAATACAACAGCGGCAACAGGGAAAGGATTTGCTATTGCCTCTGCGGCACTAACTTCACTAGCACTTTTTGCAGCTTATGTGACCTTTACAGGTATTGACGGAATCAATATTTTTAAAGCACCCGTACTTGCGATGCTATTTGTAGGAGGGATGGTGCCGGTAGTATTCTCGGCATTAGCAATGAATGCGGTAGGTAAAGCTGCTATGGAAATGGTACAGGAAGTACGTCGCCAGTTTAGAGAGATTGCAGGAATTATGGAAGGAACGGGGAAACCTGAATATGATAAATGTGTTGCAATATCTACGCAAGCTTCTTTAAAGCAAATGTTACTACCAGGAGTTTTAACAATAGGTTTTCCTTTAGTTATTGCCTTTTTGCCATTGGCATTTGGAATGAACTCTTTGGCTATAGCTGAGATGTTAGGAGGTTATATGGCTGGTGTTACAGTAAGTGGTGTACTTTGGGCAATCTTCCAGAACAACGCTGGTGGTGCCTGGGATAACGCTAAAAAATCTTTTGAGGCAGGAGTAGAGATTAACGGAGAGATGACTTATAAAGGATCTGACGCACACAAAGCAGCAGTAACTGGAGATACAGTAGGAGATCCATTTAAAGATACTTCAGGACCTTCTATGAACATCTTGATCAAGCTTACTTGTTTAATAGGTCTTGTAATTGCTCCTATTTTAGGGGGTCATACTGGAGATCATGAAGATACCGCTTTCGCGAAAACTGAAACAGCAGTATTTATAGCTGAAGATGGAACAAAAACAGTTTTAAATATCAGTGATAATGCAACTGTAGAAATTGATAAGGAGGTATCGGTAAAAATGACTGCTAGTGATGATCAGAATGCAAAAGCTGTTGTAACCATTACAACAACTAAAAATGGAAAGACTGAGGTTGAAGAAAAAATATTTGAAGGCACTGAAGCAGAAGTTAAAACCAAGATCGAAGATTTAAAAGATGTAGATGTTAGCATTGATGTCGATACCGATACCGATGAAACTACCACTAAAGTAGTAAAGAAGATGGTTAAGATTCAAGAAAAGAAAACACAGAAGAAATAATCTCCCGATATTAGAATACAAAAAGGCGAGCTTATAAGCTCGCCTTTTTTGATTTTAAGCCAGATGGATTGTTATTTTTTAGTAGTATGGTATAGCCCGTTGTAATATCGTGTATAGAATATTATTCCAAAAAAGCTTTGAAAATTATTTTTAGAATAGGCCGTGAAGCTGTGCGTCAATACGATTGATGATACCTCCTAAATCTTCCGGATTGTCTACAAAATTAA
>CAZPTJ010000115.1:0-6692 GCA_964589085.1 uncultured Flavobacteriaceae bacterium
TTTGCAGCACTTTCAAGTTGTAATAGATTTTCTAATGCATAATCTGGGTTAAATGGAATTCGAATGAATTTTGAGAATATTACTTTGATGTTGTCCAACAATAAGCATTTTAGTATAAAGTAAACTGTTATCGGGAATTACCTTGCCCTTGAAAGAGTATGGTATATTGGGGTAGTGTTAAAATGAAATTCGGAGTAATTAATAATGAATTATTGATTTACAGTCAAGTTTTCAACATTTTGAATTAGTCTGTAAAAACCGAAATTTAGGAGGAGGTAGTCTTACTATGACTGCCTCCTTTTATTTTTTAGACTGTAGCTAGCAACTCTTCAGTATTTAAGACCTCAGCAAATTCTTCTTGTAAATTGGCTAGTGTCGTTTGGTGTATAAGTTCAGAGTCAAAAACTTCTCCATTAACACCTATCCGATCAAAAGTCGCTGTTGCATCGGCGATCAGAATGGTATTATATCCCAAATTTCCAGCCATACGCGTTGTTGTGGAGATACAATGATTGGTGGTCAATCCTACAATCACAAGCGTGTTGATTTCCCGTGCATCTAACCGTTCTTTAAGATCTGTACCTATAAAGCCACTATTTACTTCCTTAATAATTACAGGTTCTCCATCTATGGGTTTTACTTCATCTTTAATTTCAAAACCGGGATGAGATTTATGTAATCTAGAATCAGGATTCTGAGAACTGTGAATGACATGAAAAACAGGAAGCCCCAATGTCCGCCATTTAGCTAGTATATCAGTTGCTTTTGCCTCGGCATCTTTATTATTCCTATTACCACCCCAAAAATCTTCTTCATCAAATCCTTTTTGAATGTCAACAAGGAGTAAGGCGGGTTTTTTAGTTCTTAAGTTCATCGTATTTAATTTATTATAATCCCAACGCGTCACGTAAGTGATCATCGGCATTGCTGTTTTTACCCCAATAAGCAGATTGTATACTTTTCATACGTGTTGCTTTGGTCGTTAAAGATTTTGCATTGGGACCAAAACCACTTATGGAAGTTTCTTCCCAACCTTCAATAGTATATGGGAAACGCTCCGAAAAGTTAATGGTGAGTTTGCGTTTTAAATCTGGATATTCCAGGATATAAGAGGTTGCTGTTTTTTTGCCTATAGCCGGATATGCCTTTAAAGGTACGTGACGCATGCGCACAAATTCAAGATTTGGAATGACTTGAATGTTTCCAGTAGGTAATTCATCAGGATTAATACGTAACAAAGTCCAGAGTTCGTTTTCTAAAGTTGCTTTTTCTAATTCAAATGTAGCATCAGCTTCTCCTTCAAAATAAGAATGTGAGATGACCTCAAAATTCTTACGGTTATTAATTTGTGCATATTGATGCCCACACCATTCTTGCATACTTTGTGAAATTTTTATTGCGTGATCTTTAGTATGCACTGGATGAAATGTACTTGTCATTACAGAATATGGATAAATTCCTGTATTGAATTTCTTTGTACGATTAAGTTTGAGTACCGGGACATTAGAGGTGTTAGAACGGTCAGCTTTTACCTGTACTTTTGGAAGAAAATCTTCTGTTACAAAAATAAGTGCGGCAGTACCTGGACGTATTTCACCATATCGTGCTTGTTCTAATTGATATGAAGTGATTTCGGCTTCACCGGAATACCAATAATCCTTAAATTCTTGACTTAAATCACGATCCTCAATCTCAATGACTTCCGTTGCTGAGATTGTCGATATTTCTGCTTTCGCACTTCGACTAGGCTCAGTATAAACTTCAGCGATATCTGTATGAGACGTTTCCTGCTTACAACTAGTGTTTATAATAAGCAGGCCTAAGGCAATACTATAAAATATATGGATAGATTTCATGATATATGGTATTGTAATGATCGTTATTTTCCTATAAAATTAGACAATTAGTCGTGGCTACCAAGCTGAATTAACGTTTCATAAACTTTATGCATCGGCAGTCCCATAACATTGAAGTAAGATCCATCTATATGTGTGACGGCGATGTACCCAAACCATTCCTGAACTCCATAACCTCCTGCTTTGTCATACGGCTGATAATGATTTATATAATATTGAATTTCTTCTGGGCTTAAATTTTTGATGGTAACACTAGTGGTATCATTGATTGTTTTTTGTTCAACAGTCGTTGTAAAACATACTGATGTCATTACCTGATGGGTATTTCCAGAAAGACTTTGAATCATTTTAAAAGCTTCTCGAGCGTTCTCTGGTTTGTTGAGTGCTTCTTCTTTGTGCCAAACAATAGTATCACTAGTCACTAGAATATCTCCTGGAATTAGGTCAGGAAAAGCGGTAGCTTTTTTCTGCGCCAGAAAATCTGTAATAGCGACACCTTTTAAATTAGGATCAAAGCTTTCATCTACCGGTCGTGAATTAATGGTAAAAGGGACATCCAATTCTTTAAAAAATTTTTGTCTTCGTGGAGATCCAGAGGCCAAAATCAGATTTTTGTCTTTTAAAAG
This sequence comes from uncultured Flavobacteriaceae bacterium, assembly GCA_964589085.1. Lineage (GTDB taxonomy): Bacteria > Bacteroidota > Bacteroidia > Flavobacteriales > Flavobacteriaceae > Dokdonia. The sequence continues at coordinate 2,483 of CAZPTJ010000115.1, forward strand.
ATCAGCGAGCATTATAGAGTGTTTTTGCTATAAATGGAAGTAAAACAATACCTAATAACATAGTCCATTTTAAAATTAAAGAAATTTTAGAAAACTGTTGCTTGTTTGTTGCATCCCAAAGTTGCGTACTACAGTATATAAGAGGGACTATAATAAGTGCAATACTTAATAATAATTGCCACTTCATGTCAAAAAGGTAAACAAAAAAGTACAGCGAAATCCCAAAAATACTTATCATACTTAACATTGCTGTTAATCGTGTTGTACGCTGTATTCCTAAGATTATGGGTAAGGTTTTATAGCCAGCTTTATGATCTCCCTGGATGTCTTCAAGATCTTTAACAAGTTCACGTATGATCGTTAATACCGCTGCAAAAATGACATAATCAATAATAATACGCCAAGCCATAAGTTGCTCGGATGATAGTGCGAGTGTTCCTATAGGAAACAGTTCAAACAAACCAACAATAAGCACGGCTACCGCAACAAATAAACTCACAATAAGATTACCAAGAATGGCAATTGGTTTGATCATACTCGCATAAAGATGCAAACCTGCAGCAATAAAAATAAAGAGGACAAAAAAGGGTGATTTTCCAATTTTATTGGCAAGAAGGAGACCACATAATAAGCCTATAATATTGAGAACAATATAAAGTGTTAATCCTGTTTTTTCTGATATGTGTGCGCCTATATATTGTTTGTTTGGTTTGTTGATACGATCTGCCTCAAGGTCATAGATATCATTGATGATATATCCGCCTGCAGCAATACAAAGTGTACTCACTACCAAAAATACAAAACCCAATGTGCTGAGATTAACCGTAACGCCTAATGGAATTAAAACCCCGTACCGAATGATACATTGCATTAGTGCAAGCATCACAAGGTTTTTAAAGCGTATAAGATAAAGGTATTTCAAAAGTATTATGTGTTTGGTTGTGGAGATTGTTATCCCTTAATCCTTATTTAAAAATTGATTAATTCTGAGCATCAAATTCCTTCATCCATTTGCCTTGCACTTTCAGGACCTGTTCTATAACATCACGTACGCAACCTTCACCGCCTTTCTTATGCGATACGTATTTTGAAACTTCTTTGATTTCCTTAACTGCATCCTGTGGACAAGCGGGTAAACCTATACCATGCATAACTGGATAATCTGGTATATCATCACCCATATAGAGTACATTTTCTGGATTTATACTATAGATACCCAGATATTCATCCAGTTGATCCGTTTTATGATGTGCACCTAGATAGATATCTGTTATTCCCAAACCACGTAAACGATGTCTGACTCCTTCGTCTGTTCCTCCAGAAATAATGCAAACATTAAAACCTTGCTGCAGTGCTGTTTTCATTGCATAACCATCCTTAGTATTCATAATACGGTGCATCTGTCCGTCTGAAGTAATATGCAATGTACCATCAGTCAGTACTCCATCAACATCAAAAATAAATGTTGTGATCTGATTGAGATATTCCTTATAACTTTTTTCCATAGAATGTTGTAATGGCTTTTGAAAGGGTCGAATATACTATTTTATGCGCTGCGTTAGACAGTGTCTTTTCCTGAGTTTCCAACACCTGTTGATCGCCGCGTTTAGCAGGACCCGTTTGCGTTTGATCAGGATAATGAGTTATTGCTTTTTTTGCAGTTTCGGTAATCAGTTCATGTAGGAGTTCAAAGGGTAAATCTTCTTCTTGACACAATTGTTGTGCTATGGTATAACAGTGATTGGTAAAGTTATTGGCAAAAACAGCGGCAAGGTGCAACTTCTTACGTGATATAGTATTGATCTCATGTACGTTTTCGCTTAAAGCGAAAGCCACTTTCTTCAGCATATTTACATCTGTAGAGGCTATAGCTTCAATACATATTGGTATTTTTTTAAATTCCAGTGGAACGCTCTTACTAAAAGTTTGCAAAGGATAAAATACACCTCTGTTATTTTTAGGGGAAAGAATATCCATAGTCATACTACCTGAAGTATGAACGACCAATTGGCCGGTATATGGGATCGCATGACTTACCTCGGCAATAGCAGTATCGTTTACTGCGATAATAGTAAGATCTGTAGGCTCTAAATCATTAATGGTCGTATATGGAACGCCAAAGGCTTTAAAAGAGTCATCCTGCTGTTCACGCCTTCCAGCATGTTGTTTAAGATGCATTAATGGGTTCTGAGCAAATTGTTTGATCAGATGCCAGGCTACATTACCCGAACCGATGACTGTAATTGTAATCACAATACAAAAATACAGGTTTTAGATAGTTATGAGATTGGATTAAAAAGATTACTTAAAAATTACAGGTTTTCCAGGTCTTTAGAAAGAAAATTAACGTATCATTTTTTTGGAATATATGCTGCAATAAGTGCAATAAAAGTTCCCTTCTGTGCCGTATCTTTGCAAACAGAAAAATGATCCTTACTATGGAAAAGAAAATCATTAATTTTTTGTTCTCTACACGCTTAATGGGATTTCTTTTTCTATCCTATGCTGCGGCAATGATTATAGGAACATTTATGGATCGTGGGCAAGAAACTTCGCCAACACCATATTCCAGATATTGGGTATATGATACATGGTGGTTTACATTGATCCATGTTATGTTTGTTATCAATTTTATTGGAAATATTTTTAGATATCGCTTATTGCGAAAAGAGAAAATTACAACGCTTATTTTCCATCTGTCTTTTATTCTCATTCTTATAGGTGCGGGGATTACGCGTTACATAAGTTATGAAGGCATTATGCCTATAACTGAGGGAACTTCAGAAAGTACTTTTTTAAGTGAAAAAACCTATCTCGATGTTTTTATAGACGGGAAAGTTGATGGAAAACCGTTACGTCGTGCACTGAGTAAAGAATTATCTCTTTCTCCACGTTTGAATAATAAATTCAAATGGAAAACAGATTTTAAGGAAGATCCCATTGCTATTAATTTCAACAAATTTGTATACGGCGCTGAAGAAGGCTTTATTGATGATGAGACGGGAGCATATCACTTAAAACTGGTAGAGGCCGGAGAAGGTACGCGCCACGATCATTATCTGCAAGATGGTGAATTGGTGAACATTCACAATATTCTATACGCTTTCAATAAACCTACTCCCGGAGCCATCAATATAGGATATGATGGAGAGAATTATACTATAAGATCTCCCTATGATGGACAAGTGCGTGTAATGGCAACACAAGAAGATAGTCAGGTCTTTAAAGATAGCGTACAGCCCTTGAAACTTCGAGCACTATATCAATTGTCAGGCATACAGTTTGTCGTACCCGAAACGGTAGTACGAGGCAGACCGGGTATTGTTGAAAGTGCTATTCGCCAAAAGAATCAACAAAACGCACTGTTTGTAGATGTTACTGCTGGAGGACAGACGAAGACAATAGGAATGATGGGAGGAAAGGGCTATAGCAATGATAAGAAGAAACTGGAAGTAGGTGGTTATACGATGTTTTTATCCTATGGAAGTAAAGAAATTGAACTGCCTTTTGCTATACGATTAAATGATTTTGAAGCAGAAAAATACCCTGGGACAGAAAGTAGTTATGCTTCTTTTGAAAGTAGGGTTACTGTAGAAAGCAAAGATCCTTTTGATTATGAAATTTATATGAACCACGTACTAGATCATAAGGGGTATCGTTTTTTTCAGGCTAGCTTTTTCCCAGATGAAAGCGGAACTATACTTTCTGTGAGTCACGATTTCTGGGGAACTTGGATCACTTATATTGGATATTTTCTTTTATATCTGGGTTTGATGCTGATTCTTTTTGATAAAGGCTCCCGTTTTGGTGAATTGAAAAAGGCATTGGATAAAGTAAAGAGTCGTAAAGTAAAACTACTAGGTGTCTTTTTAGTATCTGTTTTTGCAAATGTTTTTACAAGTACAGCGCAGGAAATCAATACTTCGGCCGTGGTAATTCAGGATAGTATACCCAATAGTTCAGATGTTGTTAGCCTCATTCCAGAAGAGAATCAGACCTTTCCTACGACGGCAGAAATTGATTCGTTGATTGTGGCAAATGCTGTTCCTGCCGCACACGCCGAAAAATTTGGAAAACTGATTATTCAAGAAGATGGTGGTCGTATGATGCCTATCAATACCTTTTCCAGTTTGTTATTACGTAAGCTTACCAGAAAGGAAACTTATGCTGGACTTACAGCAGATCAAGTAATGCTTTCTATGATCGAAAA
>CAZPTJ010000115.1:6792-10049 GCA_964589085.1 uncultured Flavobacteriaceae bacterium
AAACAAATTATTCCTATCTATTTGCAACGTTTACGAGAAGGGCGTGCGTCTGGAGATTATACCAAAGCTGATGAGGTATTAACAACAATAACCAAATTTCAAGAACGTCACAGTGCTGATATTATGCCTTCACAGAAGAAAGTAGAAGCAGAAATACAATACAATAAATATGATGTCTTTAAAAAGCTATACTGGATGTATATGCTTGCGGCTTTCTATATGTTTGTTTTTGTAATTACGGCCATATTTAATCAACGTAAATGGATTAAAGGAGCGATTAAAGTGGGGGCAGTCGCTGTTCTTATTTTATTTTTGGCACATACTGCAGGGTTGATCTGGCGTTGGTATATATCGGGACATGCACCTTGGAGTGATGCTTATGAATCTATTTTGTTTGTGGGTTGGGCCACTGTATTTTTTGGATTGATACTCGGTAGAAAAAGTATGTTGACGCTGGCGGCGACAACTTTTGTTGCCAGTTTTATTCTATGGGCAGCAAGTATGAACTGGTTGAATCCTGAAATTGCAAATTTACAAGCCGTTTTAAATAGTTATTGGCTGATGATTCATACTGCAGTTATCGTTGCTAGTTATGGACCATTTACGCTTGGATTTATTCTTGGAATCATAGCCTTACTTTTAATGATCTTTACCAATTCAAAGAATAAGGCAAAGATGGATTTAAATATCAAAGAGATCACTATTATTAATGAAATGGCCCTAACCGTAGGTATGATTCTTCTTGCTATAGGAACATTCTTAGGAGGGCAATGGGCTAATGAAAGTTGGGGTCGTTATTGGGGCTGGGACCCAAAAGAGACCTGGGCATTAATTTCCTTAATTGTGTATGCTTTTGTGATCCATATGCGATTGATTCCAGGTTTACGGGGACGATGGATATTTAATATGTGGTCTATTTTTGCGCTAAGCTTTATTCTCTTTACTTATTTTGGTGTAAACTATTATCTCTCTGGATTACATGCTTATCAAAGCGGAGGGGAATTACAAACCAGAGGCATTATAATAGCGGTATTGATCTATATTAGTTTAGGAGTACTTTCATATCTGAAGTATAAGAAGCATTATAGGAAGGTGAGCTAAACTATAATTACTCTAATTTACAAACTGCATGAGCCGTCCAATAGGTTCACTCTTGCTATATAATACAAAAGGTCTATTTCTAAGTGACATACTTTAGCAGGTATTTCTGGAGAAGTATTCCATATGGAATCCCGAAAATGAATTTATAAGGAACGACTAATTATTCTTTAAATACCCAGAATGGTTTCCATTACTCGATCTTAATCTTTTTTATTAAATCAGGATCTTTCAAATAGTTGATTAATGCCTTGTCTATCTGATTTGCTTGAGGGCAATACATAAATGGACGTCTGGGGTAAATCCGATCATTTACCCAATAGGGTACAAGCCAGAAGTCGGTAGATTCTATAAAATCCTTAATATAATTGGCTGCCTTCGCCCTTTCATATTCACTTTCAACTTCTATACAACCATGGATGCAGATATCTACATAAGATTCCACAATAGGGCATTCGGCATCTGGTAGTGCATTATCCGGTATTTCGTACTCCGGAAATTTATTGATGTATACCCAAATTTTTGTAGTTGTTAAATCAATTGGATCGGTATCCATATAGAATTCAATATGCTTTGGATCCACTGGAATTCTATCATATCCTTTTTCACGATCATCGGCATCTTTAAGTTCTTGTTCGGATACTTCAAAAATAACTCCATTCACCATGGACTCCTCATTGTCATAAGGTACACAACCGAGATACGTTGTGGATAGAGTATGGGTGGGTGTTCGTGCAAACCATCCTCTTTTAAGAAAAGATACTTTAGCAGGATAAGCGATTTCGGCACTGGGTATGGTTCGTAAACGAGAGTTGCGTTCTATAAGAGAGCCATATCCAAAGATGTAATTTTTCAAAATGAATGTTTTTAAGGTCCTATAAAAGTATTGAAAATCAGTAGTCTGAATATCCTAAATACCTTGTGTTTGATTAGTTGATTTCTAGGATATACAGATCGTACTTGAATAATTAGGTGTTCTTAGTTGTGATTCTAATTCTATGGTTGACTGAATAACATTCTCAGATGATTCATTTTTTTTAGTACAGGAAAAAATAATAATGATCACAAGTTCAATCAAAATGATGATGGCAAACTTTCTCATGATAGTTAGTTGTAATAAACAGGTAGCTCGTTAAATATTCTGATTTGATTAGTTATAATTATAAACCTACAAATTGCAATATTTGTAAGTAATTATCGACCAGTATTCCCCCTTTTTAAAAAGGGGTATTTGCCCCTTTTTTTGTAAAAGAAAATGGCTTATGTCTATTATGATAGGATTATTTGATAAAAAAACCAAGCCTAATGATAGACTTGGCTTAATGTTCCTCTAAATAATAACCGCTCACTTGATTATAACACTCACTACTATAAACAAGTGTGCCTCGGTTTTAGAAATAATAAATCACATCTGAGTCCTTAACGTTTAATGAATTACCGTCGACACAGGAATAAAATCTTGTTGTATTTTCACCATCTGGTGAAACTATAGACACAATAACTGCAAAAGACTTAGGTTGTTCCGGAACCGGATCTTTGAAAATATTGTGGTTTACAGGAATGATTCCCTTATTATTGGAGTCATCCAGAATTTCTTGTACGATATCTGTCACATTATACGTTGGGCGTATTGATGAATTTGAAGTATCCCAGGAATAAATGGCAGAATGAACTTTGTATTTGTAGGTATCCATAATAGTATTGGGGTTGTTGTTATTTCTTATGCTAAAAGTAGCTCGTACATTGCAATCATTGATAAGAAATGGAATAGGGCACAGGTTTTTATCCATAAAACAGGAATAATCTGGCATGAAAAATCTACAAGGAATGACTCCTTTAGATAAATGGCTACTTAACTAAGATTATAGTCCAATCATATTGAAATAACGAGAAGCGAACTTTGAATTACTTTAACGTACGAATCTTTTTCAGGAAGTCTTTATAGGTGTCACTAAGGGTTATTTTGTGATTTCCAGATAATATAATAAGTTGTGACATATCCATCATTCGGAACCTGCTCTAGAAGAGAAGAACCAAAAGAAAGCTTTTTAGTAAAATCAATTGTTGCGACTGTTTGTGTGTTCATAATATATTAGATTTTGGGTTAACCCAGATTATGCATTAGAAAATCTATTACAACTTGAAAGTACTGCAAAATA
>CAZPTJ010000116.1:0-9993 GCA_964589085.1 uncultured Flavobacteriaceae bacterium
GAACATGATGATGCAAACCGTGCATTGATGGGATCAAATATGATGCGTCAGGCCGTACCTTTATTAAGAGCAGATGCACCTATCGTTGGAACAGGATTAGAACGTCAGGTTGCTACAGATTCACGAGTATTGATCAATTCAGAAGGTGATGGAACGGTCGAGTATGTAGATGCTAAAGAAATAAAAATACGTTACGATCGTACAGATTTGGAACGTTTAGTAAGTTTTGATGATGATATCAAAACCTATAAACTTATCAAATTCCGTAAAACAAATCAAAGTACAAGCATCAATCTAAAACCTATTGTAAAACGAGGAGATCGTGTGACAAGAGGTCAAGTATTATGTCAAGGATATGCTACCGAAAATGGTGAACTGGCTTTAGGACGTAATATGAAAGTTGCCTTTATGCCTTGGAAAGGGTATAACTTTGAGGATGCGATTGTAATATCGGAAAAAGTTGTTCGTGATGATATCTTTACATCTATTCATATCGATGAGTATTCGCTGGATGTAAGAGATACAAAACTTGGAAATGAAGAACTTACTAATGATATTCCTAATGTTTCTGAAGAGGCTACTAAAGACTTGGATGAACATGGAATGATTCGTATTGGTGCCGAGGTAAAACCAGGTGATATTTTAATTGGTAAGATTACTCCAAAAGGGGAATCAGATCCTACACCAGAAGAAAAATTATTACGTGCCATTTTTGGCGATAAAGCTGGAGATGTAAAAGATGCTTCTTTAAAAGCTTCACCATCATTGCGAGGAGTAGTTATTGATAAAAAACTATTTGCCAGAGCAATTAAAGATAAGCGTAAGCGAGCAAAAGATAAAGAAGATATTGCTTCTTTAGAAGATGCTTATGATATCAAATTTGATGAACTTCAAGCTATTTTAATTGAGAAACTATTTAAGCTTGTTAATGGAAAAACAGCTCAGGGTATTGTCAATGATTTAGGAGAAGAAGTGCTTCCAAAAGGAAAGAAGTTTACGCTTAAAATGTTAAATGCTGTTGAAGATTATACACACTTAACACAAGGAACGTGGACAACAGATAGTGAAACTAATAAACAAGTTGCAGATCTTTTACATAATTATAAAATTAAGGAAAATGATCTACAAGGAAATCTACGTCGTGAGAAGTTTACCATTTCTGTAGGAGATGAGCTTCCAGCAGGAATTATCAAACTGGCTAAGGTTTACATTGCTAAAAAGCGTAAACTTAAAGTTGGTGATAAGATGGCAGGACGTCACGGTAACAAAGGTATTGTTGCTCGTATCGTTCGTCAGGAAGATATGCCTTTCTTGGAAGATGGGACACCTGTTGATATTGTATTAAACCCACTAGGGGTGCCATCTCGTATGAATATTGGTCAGATATATGAAACGGTATTAGGATGGGCCGGACAGAAATTGGGTAGAACATACGCGACACCTATTTTTGATGGAGCTACTCTAGATGAGATCAATGCGCTGACAGACGAAGCAGGTATTCCAAGATTTGGACATACTTACCTTTATGATGGTGGTACAGGAGATCGTTTTGATCAACCAGCAACAGTAGGTGTGATCTATATGTTGAAATTAGGACATATGGTAGATGACAAGATGCACGCACGTTCTATAGGACCATACTCTTTAATTACACAACAACCTCTTGGTGGTAAAGCACAATTTGGAGGTCAGCGATTTGGAGAGATGGAAGTATGGGCATTGGAAGCTTATGGAGCATCAAGTACGTTAAGAGAAATACTTACTGTAAAATCTGATGATGTAATCGGAAGAGCCAAAACATACGAAAGTATTGTGAAAGGTGAGCCGATGCCAGAACCAGGTTTACCAGAATCATTCAACGTATTGATGCACGAACTCAAAGGACTTGGATTAGATATCCGTCTGGAAGAGTAATAGGATGTTTACGCTTTCGCGAAAGCATAAACACAACAAAAACATAGAATTGAATTACGATATACAATTGAATTATGGCAAGAAATAATGATAAGAACGCAGTTCAACAACGATTTAATAAAATCTCGATAGGACTAGCTTCTCCGGAGTCCATACTTGCAGCTTCTCGTGGTGAAGTTTTAAAACCGGAAACCATTAATTATAGAACGCACAAACCAGAACGTGATGGTCTGTTTTGTGAGCGTATTTTTGGCCCTGTAAAAGATTATGAATGTGCTTGTGGGAAGTACAAGAGAATACGTTATAAAGGAATCGTTTGTGACCGATGTGGAGTTGAGGTAACTGAAAAGAAGGTGCGTCGTGACCGTGTAGGACATATTAATCTTGTAGTACCTGTAGCACATATTTGGTATTTCAGAAGTTTACCTAATAAGATCGGATACCTACTTGGATTACCATCCAAGAAGTTGGATATGATCATTTATTATGAGCGTTATGTGGTTATTCAACCGGGTATCGCAAAGAATGAGGAAGGTGAGGAGTTACAGAAAATGGATTTCTTGACGGAAGAAGAATATCTGAATATATTAGATAGTCTTCCACAGGAAAATCTCTATTTAGAAGATTCAGATCCTAATAAATTCATTGCGAAGATGGGTGCTGAGTGTCTTATTGAATTATTAAGACGTATCGACCTAGACGAGCTTTCTTATGACCTCCGTCATAAGGCAAATAACGAAACTTCTAAGCAACGTAAAACAGAAGCGCTTAAACGTCTTCAGGTTGTAGAAGCTTTGCGTGATGCCAATAAGAATCGTGAGAATCTTCCCGAGTGGATGATCATGAAGGTGGTTCCAGTTATACCACCAGAATTACGTCCATTAGTACCACTAGATGGAGGACGTTTTGCGACTTCAGATTTAAATGATTTATACCGCCGTGTAATTATTCGTAACAATCGTTTAAAGCGATTGATGGAGATAAAGGCACCTGAAGTAATATTGCGTAATGAGAAGCGTATGCTTCAGGAATCTGTAGATTCTTTATTTGATAATACACGTAAATCTTCAGCGGTAAAAACAGATAGTAACCGTCCATTAAAATCACTTTCTGATTCCTTAAAAGGTAAGCAAGGGCGCTTCCGTCAGAACTTATTAGGAAAACGTGTAGATTATTCGGCACGTTCAGTAATTGTTGTTGGACCTGAATTAAAACTATTTGAATGTGGACTGCCTAAGGATATGGCAGCTGAACTTTATAAGCCTTTTGTTATTCGTAAGCTTATTGAGCGTGGTATCGTTAAAACGGTAAAATCTGCAAAGAAAATTATAGATAAGAAAGAGCCTGTAGTTTGGGATATTCTGGAAAATGTTCTTAAAGGGCATCCGGTATTACTAAACCGTGCTCCAACCTTACACCGCTTGGGTATTCAGGCTTTCCAACCTAAATTAATTGAAGGTAAGGCGATACAGTTGCACCCTTTGGTATGTACTGCATTTAATGCCGATTTTGATGGAGATCAAATGGCTGTGCATTTACCATTAGGACCAGAAGCAATACTAGAAGCACAATTGTTGATGCTGGCTTCTCACAATATCTTGAATCCTGCAAATGGGGCACCGGTAGCGGTACCATCTCAGGATATGGTATTGGGTCTGTATTATATGACTAAAGCTAGAAAATCTACTAAGGAATATGAGGTTAAAGGAGAAGGAATTACCTTCTATTCTGCAGATGAAGTAACTATCGCTTATAATGAAAAGATCGTTGATATTAATGCGATGATCAAAGTAAGAGCGATAGACTATAATGAAGAAGGAGAATTAGTGCCTCAGATTATCGAAACAACTGTTGGGCGTGTTTTATTTAATGAAGCCGTGCCTGAAGTTGCTGGATATATCAATGAAGTTTTGACTAAGAAATCATTACGTGATATTATTGGTAGAATCTTAAAGGTAACAAGCGTACCACAAACTGCAGAGTTCCTTGATAAGATTAAAACAATGGGTTATGGTAATGCCTTCCGAGGTGGATTGTCATTCTCATTAGGAGATATTATTATTCCAGCAGAGAAGCAGGAAATGATCAATACTGCAAACGGTAAAGTAGATGGTATTATGGGATCCTATAATATGGGATTAATTACAAATACTGAACGTTATAATCAGGTTATTGATATATGGACAAATACAAATGCTGAGTTGACGGAACTTTCTATGAAACGTATCCGTGAAGATCAGCAAGGGTTTAATTCGGTATATATGATGCTTGATTCCGGAGCACGGGGATCTAAAGAACAGATTCGTCAGTTAACCGGAATGCGTGGTCTGATGGCAAAACCTAAGAAATCTAACGATGGAGGAGGAGCTATTATTGAAAATCCTATTCTTTCTAACTTTAAAGAAGGACTTTCGATTCTTGAATACTTTATCTCAACGCATGGTGCTCGTAAGGGACTTGCAGATACCGCATTAAAAACGGCAGATGCTGGATACCTGACACGTAGATTGGTGGACGTATCACAAGACGTTATTATTAATAGCGTGGATTGTGGTACTTTAAGAGGTGTTGAAGTTAAAGCACTTAAGAAAAACGAAGAAGTTGTTGAAAAACTATCGGCACGTATTATAGGGAGAACTTCATTAAATGATGTACTAAATCCACTTACTAATGAACTTATTGTTGCCGCTGGTGAAGAAATAGATGATGATGTTGCAGATAGTATTGAAGCCTCTCCTATAGAAAGCGTTGAAGTACGATCGGCCTTGACCTGTGAAGCTAAGAAAGGTATTTGTGTAAAATGTTATGGTCGTAACCTTGCTACGGGTAAAACAGTACAGCTCGGAGAAGCTGTAGGTGTTGTTGCAGCACAATCTATTGGAGAACCTGGAACACAGTTGACACTACGTACATTCCACGTTGGTGGAGTTGCGGGTGGTGTTTCTGAAGATAATGCTATTATTACCAAGTTTGCAGGTGTTGCAGAAATTGAAGATTTAAAGACGGTTGCCGGAGAAGATAACGATGGTAATCCAGCTGAAATTGTAATTTCAAGAACCTCAGAACTTAAAATAGTTGATGCAAAAACAGGTATTGTTTTAAGCACTAATAATATTCCTTACGGTTCGCAACTGTTTATAAAGAACGGAAGCAAAATAAAGGCCGAAGAGAAGGTATGTCAATGGGATCCATTTAATGGTGTGATTATTTCAGAATTTGCTGGAAAAATCAAATTTGAAAGTATTGAACAAGGAATTACCTATCGTGTTGAAACTGATGAACAAACAGGATTCCAGGAAAAAGTAATTTCGGATTCGAGAGATAAGAAAAAGATACCAACCTTGTTAATTGTAGATAAAAAGGATAATGTACTTAGATCATATAATTTACCAGTTGGAGCTCACCTTATGGTAGATAATGGAGACACTATTAAGGAAGGTAAGATTTTAGTAAAAATACCTCGTAAATCTGCTAAAGCAGGAGATATTACAGGAGGTCTTCCTCGTGTTACCGAATTATTTGAAGCGAGGAATCCTTCTAATCCAGCGGTTGTTTCAGAGATCGATGGTGTTGTTTCTTTTGGTAAAATTAAACGTGGTAATCGTGAGATTATAGTGGAGTCTAAATTAGGAGAGATTAAGAAATACTTAGTGAAGTTATCTAATCAGATTCTAGTACAGGAAAACGATTATGTAAGAGCGGGGATGCCATTATCTGATGGTTCAGTTACACCAGACGATATTTTGAATATCAAAGGCCCATCTGCCGTTCAACAATATCTGGTGAATGAAGTACAAGAAGTATATCGATTACAAGGTGTAAAGATTAACGATAAGCACTTTGAAGTTGTTGTACGCCAGATGATGCGTAAAGTGAGAATTATTGATCCGGGAGATACTATTTTCTTAGAAAATCAACTAGTTCATAAAGCCGATTTTATTCGTGAGAATGACGATATTTTTGGAATGAAAGTGGTTGAGGAAGCTGGTGATTCAGAAAGCCTTAAAGCAGGCCAAATTGTTTCTCCACGTGATTTGCGAGATGAAAATTCGATATTGAGAAGAGAGGATAAGAATCTAGTTGTAGCACGTGATGCTGTTTCAGCAACAGCTTCGCCTATATTACAAGGTATTACAAGAGCTTCACTTCAAACGAAGTCATTCATCTCAGCGGCATCCTTCCAGGAAACGACTAAGGTACTTAATGAGGCTGCGGTAAGTGGTAAAATTGATAGTTTAGAAGGTCTGAAAGAAAATGTAATCGTAGGTCATAAGATTCCAGCAGGTACCGGTATGCGTAAGTATGATACGGTGATTGTAGGGAGTAAGGAGGGCCTAGACGAAATGATGGCTGAAAAAGAAGAGGTAAACTTTAATTAATATGGTATATATTTCGCTCTAAGCGAGACCTAAATTAATCGATATTTTAAACCCTGTCTTGAACACAGCTGGATACAACTGTGGGGTAGGCAGGGTTTTTTATACCGAAGATTTTTAACCAAATAATAATGTGATTTAAGCAGGTGAAATTTCTGCTTTCGCGAAAAAATGAAATAAAATGGCTGAAGATAAAAAACAGAAAAAAGGACAGATTAATATAGAATTAGACGAGACAATTGCGCAAGGTATATATTCGAATTTGGCAATTATAAATCACTCTGTTTCAGAGTTTGTGGTAGATTTTGTTAATATTATGCCTGGTACGCCAAAAAGCAAAATAAAATCAAGAATTATACTTACTCCTCAACACGCAAAGCGACTTGCAAAGGCATTGCAGGAAAATGTAAGACGTTTTGAAAATGCCCACGGAGAAATCAAAGATTACGAGAAGCAACCTATACCACTTAATTTTGGTCCTACCGGTCAGGCATAGTATGAATATTATCTTCCTTAATTAATTTTGTAAGATGCTTATTTAAACTCACTTACAAAATGCATTAAAACGCTAGGATACTTCTGTTGTGTCATTTGTAAACTAAAGGCAGAGTCTGAGAGAAACACTAACTGACCGTATTTATCCTTGGCCATAAAACGCTGTTTCACACGTAAAAATTCTTTGAATTCCTCGCTATTTGGATCTTCTGGATCAACCCAACATGCCTTATAAACATTCAAAGGTTCATAGGTGCACTTCGCGCCATATTCATGCTCCAAGCGATATTGAATAACTTCATATTGAAGTGCCCCTACAGTACCAATAACTTTACGTCCATTAAGTTCTAGCGTAAATAATTGCGCAACCCCTTCGTCCATTAATTGATCAATCCCTTTGGCTAATTGTTTGGCTTTTAAAGGATCAGCATTATTAATATATCTAAAGTGTTCCGGAGAAAAAGATGGAATTCCTTTATAATGAATGATTTCTCCAGAGGTTAGGGTATCACCAATTTTGAAATTACCCGTATCATGAAGTCCAACAATATCTCCAGGATATGAGATATCGACAATGGCCTTTTTCTCTGCAAAGAAGGCATTTGGACTTGAGAATTTTAACTTTTTATTATTGCGGACATGTAGGTAAGGAGTATTGCGCTCAAATGTGCCTGAAACGATTTTTATAAAGGCCAAACGGTCTCTATGTTTAGGATCCATATTGGCATGAATTTTAAAAACAAAACCGGAAAAATCTTTTTCCATAGGATCCACAATACGCTCTTCACTGGCTTTGGGTCTTGGAGGAGGAGCAATATCTATAAAGCAGTCAAGAAGCTCACGAACGCCAAAGTTATTGAGAGCAGATCCAAAGAATACAGGTTGTTGATTTCCTGCACGATAAGCCTCTTGGTCAAATGTGGGATATACCCCATGTACAAGCTCTAATTCCTCACGCAAACGCTGAGCAGCTTCAGAGTCTATAATCTCATCCAGACGAGTATCGTTAAGGTCTGCAATTTCAACAGTTTCCTCAATGTCTTTACGACTATCACCGCTAAATAAATTGACATTCTTTTCCCAAATATTATAGATGCCTTGAAAGTCATAACCCATACCTATGGGGAAACTTAAAGGAGAAACCTTAAGATGTAATTTTTGCTCGATTTCATCAAGGAGATCAAAAGCGTCTTTACCCTCGCGATCTAACTTATTAATAAAAACGATTATAGGAATCGAACGCATGCGGCAGACTTCTACTAATTTTTCAGTCTGTTCCTCAACTCCTTTAGCGACATCGATGACTACAATAACACTATCAACAGCAGTAAGCGTTCTAAAGGTGTCCTCGGCAAAATCTTTATGTCCAGGAGTATCAAGAATATTAATCTTTATTCCTTGATATTCAAAAGCTAGAACAGAAGTCGCGACCGAAATCCCACGTTGGCGTTCAATCTCCATAAAATCACTGGTGGCTCCTTTTTTTATTTTATTTGATTTAACAGCCCCAGCCTCTTGAATGGCACCTCCAAATAAGAGAAGCTTTTCAGTTAAAGTTGTTTTTCCCGCATCCGGGTGAGAAACAATTCCAAAAGTTCGCCGGCGATTAATTTCACTAATGAGATCCATACAAGTTTAAAAATTCATGCTGCAAATATAATCCATAGCATCCTAGTATGAATGTCGTTTTTTAGTTTAAAATGGGAAATACCTCATGAAGAGCTTATTTTAAAAAACATTGCAAAATGGGGGTTTTCCCGTAACTGAAGTGAGGAGAAATGAGGTTAAATTGTGTAGTTCATCGATGTTTTTTCTGTAGACATCTAAAAGTGGTTTTTTTTAATTTCCTAACGATCATTAGTCTTTATATTTGGTCCTCCCAACTTATAATTGTTTTATTGAATCCAGATTTTAATGGTTAAAATCTGTCTAAATTTTTTAGAATGTATTTAAAAGTCAATTTAGTGATGGGGACACAACTACTTTTATCGGACCACAGACGGGGTTTATCAGATTTATTTTTTCATAACCGATTACTCCAATTCCAAAATCCAACTTTAAACTAAAGCTGACACTTTAAGATATTCTCGAATGTCTTAAAGCAAAGCATTATGTAAAATATCGAACTTATGGTCGACGTATACTCAAAATTTAGATTCAGCAAATCAGTAAAACCGGTTACTAAATGTTTTATTGGTTTCTTAACTTTAGCATTGTTTGTATTCAATACTTCAAATGCACAAACAATAACGGTAACTGGAAATCAGAATAATGCAACAATTGGTCAAGTTACACTTTTAGTAGATGGAAATACAATTGTTCAAAATAGTCCGTTTGGTAACTTAAATCCATCTCCCGATAATGATTCGGTTTTAATTGATAACATTCAATTGAATAATGGAGATGAAATTTTTGTTGCGTCCAGTATGCCTAGAATAAGCAATCTCAACCCAATTATTGGAACTAATGGCGCACCTCCTACAAGCATTGGTGTAGTAGAATTTGATAGACAGAATCCCATACCTCATACAAGTGGTAACTATTTGAATGCTCTTGAAAATGTGTTAGGAATCCCTGATTTAAGATCATATTGGACTATTGAGGGAAATTCAAATATTAATTCCGGTGATCAATTTGCAGATTTGATGTATGAGAATCAAATTCCGATGTCTGGTTACTTATTAGTAAGTGAACGAAATGGAAATTCTGGAATTGACTTTGTGCCTTTAGACATTAATGGTAATTTAATTTCTGGCGCTACTACTGTTCAGGTAAGAGGCTTTGATTGGAATACAGGTGTTAATCATCAAAACAACGTTACAGATCAAACACAACATTTGGTTGTTTTTGATGCAGAACTTTTTAATACAAATACTCCCATATATGGTTTTAGGATAATTAGTATTAATCAACCTGATGGAAAGCTTTTATTCTTTGCAAATTCCATTTCTGCTGTTCCAGACAATGCTGGGATTTTTGATGGTGCTACAGGGGAGAATAATGTTATTAACGTTTTAGATAATGATGAACTTAATGGGGAAATACTTAATCCTTCAGAGGTAACATTATCTTTAATTACGCCAGACCCTACGGGGAGTATTACATTGCAAGCAGATGGATCTATAGATGTGGAACCTAATACGCCTACAGGTACTTATCAACTTACCTATCAAATTTGTGAATCTTTTAGTAATAATTGTGATCAAGC
>CAZPTJ010000117.1:0-9756 GCA_964589085.1 uncultured Flavobacteriaceae bacterium
ACAAATGCAGATACATTAAGAGGTTCTATCACTCCGCAGCGTGCCTGGTGGGATCTCAATCATTACGATCTTTCTGTTACTGTTGATCCAGAAAGTCAGTCATTGTTCGGTAAAAATACAGTCACATATACCGTTTTAAAAAAGAACAACATATTGCAAATTGATCTTCAATCACCTATGAAAATCAATAAAGTAGTTCAAAATGAGGAAGAACTGGAGCTAGCACAAATAGGAGATGCCTATTTTATTTCGCTTAAAGCGAAACAGGAAAAAGGATCACTACAATCCTTAGACATTTATTGGGAAGGTACACCGAAGGTAGCACATAGACCGCCTTGGGATGGAGGGATCATCTGGACTAAAGATAGCAATGGCAAACATTTTATCGCTTCGGCAAATCAAAGTATCGGAGCCAGCATCTGGTGGCCTAATAAGGATCACCCTGCGGACGAAGTTGATAGTCTCGATATGCATGTAACTGTTCCCAAAGGACTTATTGATGTCTCAAATGGACGACTTATAGGTGTCGATCGTAATGAAACTACAGAAACCTTTCATTGGACCGTTAAAAATCCTATTAACAATTATGGCGTTAACTTAAACATAGGCGATTATACGCATTTTAGCGAGCGTTATCAAGGTGAAAAAGGTACTTTGGATATGGATTACTGGGTGCTAAAGGATAATCTTGATAAAGCCAAAGAACAGTTTAAACAAGCGCCAATGATGATGGAAGCCTTTGAACATTGGTTCGGCCCCTACCCTTTTTATGAAGATAGCTTTAAACTGGTAGAAGCTCCATATCTAGGCATGGAACATCAGAGTTCTGTTACTTATGGTAATGAATATAAAAATGGATATTTGGGACGTGATCTTTCCCGTACGGGCTGGGGATTAAAATTTGATTTTATCATTATTCACGAAGCTGGTCATGAGTGGTTTGCAAACAATATCACTAATAATGATGTAGCAGACATGTGGATACATGAAGGCTTTACCGCCTATTCTGAATGCTTATACCTC
The DNA here is from genome assembly GCA_964589085.1 of uncultured Flavobacteriaceae bacterium. GTDB lineage: Bacteria > Bacteroidota > Bacteroidia > Flavobacteriales > Flavobacteriaceae > Dokdonia. The sequence continues at coordinate 1,024 of CAZPTJ010000117.1, forward strand.
GATTATCATTTTGGAAAACAAGCGTCCAGAGAATACGTTATAGGTACCCGTGGTAATATTACTAATGATCGTCCAGTCATCGGAACCTATGGCGTAAATAAACGTGGTAGTGGAGATATGTATTATAAAGGATCCAATATTCTGCATATGATACGTACCTTAAATGAAGATGATGAACAGTGGCGTCAAACACTTCGTGGATTAAACCGTGATTTCTATCATCAAACCATAAGTTCTAAACAAGTTGAAAATTATATTTCTCAAAAATTAAACAAAGATCTCTCTGCCTTTTTTAATCAGTATTTACGTACAATTAAAATTCCTCAAATAGAATACAAAATTGACAGGAATGAACTCTCTTTTCGATATACTAATATTGTTGAGAATTTTGATATGCCTATACAAATAAAAACAGGTTCAAAAAATACTTGGATCTTCCCATCTTCCGAATGGAAAACGATAACCGTTAGCTCGGAGATGACACATTTAGAAATACTTCCTGATTTTTATGTTAATCCCAAAATAGTCAACTAATACATGAAAATATATTTTCCCCAATGGCAAGGTGCTGGTATCGGTACTGGAATTGAAGCTGGAGCAAAAACCGTTTTAGACTATCTTAATGATCCAGAATTTGAAGCCATTCCCTTATCATCCATTCCAGCTGGAGCGCACGGCAAACAACAGTACCGCATCAATAATTATGAAGCTATTACCGAACAATTGAGTCGGTTTAAAAGCGAATTGCAACAACGCCAACCCAAAACTTTAAGAACCATTGGAGGTGACTGTGGTTTGGAAATCGTTCCTGTCTCCTATCTCAACCATCGCTATCCCAATCTTGGAGTCATATGGTTTGATGCCCATGCCGATATTAATAAACCTTGTGATTCTGCAAGCTGTAATTTTCATGGAATGCCCTTGCGTACGCTGCTTGGTGAAGGAGAACCTAAAATGAATGATTTGCTATACAGTATTATCGATCAAAGTCAAATACATTATGTAGGTTTGCGCGATATAGATGATACAGAGAAGATACGTCTCGAAGCTGGAAACATTTATCATCCCCGAAGTCTGGATATCTCCGATTTAGTAAGCACGCTTAAAGCGAAAGGAATCTCCTATCTATATCTTCACTTTGATTTTGATTGTCTGGAACCTCAAGACTACGATAAAACTTATTATCGCGTCCCAGACGGAACGACCATCAATGAAGCTATAGATTGTATCCAGACCCTACAAGAACAATTTAATATTGTAGGAAGTAGCGTACTGGAATCAATTACAATAGCGCAAGAGGAATTACGCCCAATAGAACCAATTATTGATCTCTTAATGCGATAGAAACATAAAGTACATTTCTTAATATCTTATTTATAAAAGTAAAAAGCCGTCTTAAGTTTTAAGACGGCTTTTCTATAGAAATTAGCGTTATATAATACGTATAATGTTATTTTTTAATTAATCTATACGTTCCTGTTTGACCATTGGTTGATACAACCTGCATCAAATATACACCAGCTGTTAAATTAGAAACATCTGTTTGTACATTAAGCGCTCTGATTTCTCGATCCAGAACGACCTGACCAACCATATTATAAATAATCATTTGTTGTAGTTCTGTAGAAGCCGTAAGGTTTAAATTGTCTTGTATCGGATTAGGGAAAAATTGGAACCCATCAATCGCATTATCTGCTGTATCCAAAACATCAAAAATAAAGTCAATAGAAACAAAATCACTAATGGCTCCAGACTCACAAACCGACTGAACATATAAGGTATAGGTCACATTTTCTTCAAATAATCCAGTTACCGTATCAAATGTATCTGTCGTTCCAATACCTACAGCAAGAGCTCCTGGATCTCCTGGAGGTATACCTTGAAGTTGAATTTCCCAATTGAAACTTACATTATCGGTACTAGCATCCCAAGAAATATCAACAGTCCCATCTACAGTAAGATTAGTAACTTCTAGATTTGAAGGAGGGTCACAGGACTCACATTCTGCAGTAATAGTACCCGAAACAATATCAGTATTAACATCACCTGTTCCTACAATATTTCCAGTAATATCTAATATATTATATGAAATCTCTCCTGGAAATGTTCCGGGATTTACAAAAACTGTTGTTACATCATCACCTGGAATCACTTCAAACAACAAAGTTCCTATTGATCCATCATCAAGTGTAACATTATCAAGAACAATTTCTCCATTTCTAAATACGTCTAGTGATGCACCATTCCAACCATCTCCAAAAGAATCTAACATCTGTAAAGTGTATTCACATTCTCCAGGAGGCGCAATCACAGGGGTAGTTGTAAACATCATAGGACCAGTCACCAGACTCGAATCATCCATTTCACAATTAGCCGTTACATAAAAATCATAGCCTGTATTAGGATCTAATCCATCTAAAAAGAAGGTAGGCATCATAAGATCTGCTTCAATAGTTCCAGTTCCTGGCACAAAACCAGCTAATCCCCATTCTAAGGTATATGACATTGCTAAAGGATCGTTAGGATCAATCCAACTTAAATCTGCGCTCATTTCTGTAATGTTCATAGCCATAAGATCAGTAGGAGCAAAACAACTTATTGTAGTTGTAAAATTAAATGGCCCTGCTATATCACTGATAACGTCTTCATCACAATTAGCAATAACATAAAAATCATAACTGGTATCAGGATCTAGCCCATCCAAAAAGAAATTAGTCATCGTAAGATTAGCTTCCACTGTTCCACTACCCGGCATAAAACCAGCTAAGCCCCATTCTACATCATAGGACATTGCTGTAGGATCATTAATGTCTGTCCAACTCAAATCGGCATTGACATCTGTAATATTATCAGCAGTAAGATCTGAAGGTAGAATACAAGCAGGACAATCTGCAGTTATAGTTCCTGAATCAATATTAGTTGTTGCATCACCACTTCCTACAATATTTCCTGAAACATCAAGAATATTATATGAAATCTCTCCTGGAAATGTTCCGCCATCTACTAATACTGTAGTTACATCATCTCCAGGTAATATTTCAAAAGGAAGAGACCCTATGGATCCATCATTAGCAGGATCGTCATTTAGAGCAACATCATCAAGAACAATTTCTCCATTTCTAAATACGTCTAGTAAAGCACCATTCCAACCATCTCCAAAAGAATCTAACATCTGCAAGGTGTATTCACATTCTCCAGGAGGCGCAATCAAAGGTGTAGTTGTAAACATCATAGGACCAGTCACCAGACTCGAATCATCCATTTCACAATTAGCCGTTACATAAAAATCATAGCCTGTATTAGGATCTAATCCATCTAAAAAGAAGGTAGGCATCATAAGATCTGCTTCAATAGTTCCAGTTCCTGGCACAAAACCAGCTAATCCCCATTCTAAGGTATATGACATTGCTAAAGGATCGTTAGGATCAATCCAACTTAAATCTGCGCTCGTTTCTGTAATGTTCATAGCCATAAGATCAGTAGGAGCAAAACAACTTACTGTCGTTGTAAAGTTAAATGGTCCGACAATAGTACTTGTGTCATCAACAGCACAATTGGCTGTTACATAAAAATCATAACTCGTTACAGCATCCAGTCCATCCAAAAAGAAACTGGTCATAGGAATTGCTGCTTCAACTGTTCCACTGCCCGGCATAAAGCCAGCTAAACCCCATTCTACATCATAGGACATGGCTGAAGGATCATTATCATTATCCTCCCAGCTTAGATCCGCACTTACATCTGTAATATTAGTGACCATAAGATTATTTACAGGAAAACAACTTAAAGGCACACAATTAGCAGTAATTGTACCTGTACCAATATCAGTTGTAGCATCTCCAGACCCCACAGTCAAACCATTAATGTCAATAATAGTATAGTCTATCTCTCCAGGAAATGTTCCTCCGTCAACAAAAACGGTAGTAACATCTGCACCTGTAGATACCATAAATGTTAAAATGCCCATAGAACCGTCATTTGCAGGATCATCATCCAAAGCTACATCGTCAAGTACAACAATACCATCTACCAAGACATCTAATAATGCACCATTCCAGCCATCGCCAAAAGAATCTGTCATCTGAAGGGTATAATTACAGTCAGATTGCGCGTTACCTAAAAAAGGTATAAAACAGCATAAAAAAAGTAGTAGTGTAATTTTTTTCATAGATTTTTTATTAAGATTTTTAAAAATAAAGGCTTGAAAGTACTATAATTTTGTTAACAGTTTTAATTTTTAACATTCTAAAAATCATTTTAACATTTTAAAGAAAGAATAAGGAGTATAGTGATTTTAAGAATTTCACAATTACAAAATATTAAAAATCAAATGATTAACATATTGCTAAATTAAAAGTGGCTTGTAATTTGAGGATATAGCAATGCCAAATGATTTCTTCAAGTCCAAAAATTTCTTTACAATGAACATAAAAGATACTGTCTGTATCTTGAGATTACTATTTATAACTCATCTTAATTTTAAGATGTAAAAAAATAATAGCAGCAAATTGATCCTTATTTTTACTCGATAAATATAGTATATATACTAGAAAAATATTGTAATCTGAAAAGGTATTAATTCAAGTAAAATACAATGAAAAAAATTACACTACTTATTCTTTTAGTTATTTCTTTTGTACGTTGTTCACAAATCTGCCCTGAAGAAAAACCCAAGAACGAAGTTTTAGTGATGGGTATGATTCATAGTGGTCATCTTACAGACTCTCTATATAATGTAGCCTATGTAGAGAAACTAGTTCGAGAAATTAAACCAGATTATATTCTTGCCGAAATCCCACCGGATCGCATGCAAGCCGCTATGGATGGATTTAAAAAAGATGATAGTATCTCGGAGCCACGGGTAATGCGATTTCCAGAATATGTTGATGTCATCTTCCCATTAACTAAAGAAATGGATTTTGAAATCATTCCAACAGCAGGATGGACACGTCCTATGGCTGATGCACGTAGCCGAAAATTACGAGCAATCAGTCAAGACTCCACACGTACCGAAGATTGGAAAGCCTATGTTAAGGGTTTTAGAGTTTCTGACTCACTCGCCAAAATTTATGGAGAAAACGATCCTTATTTTATACATACAGACAAATACGACAGTATACAGGATATAGGACTACAGGTATACAACAAATTGTTTAATGTAGAATTAGGTCTTGGGGGTTGGGAAAATATTAATATTGCCCATTATTGGCATATTGAAAAGGCCTTAGAAAAACATCGATATGAAGGTAAGCGCGTACTTATCACCTATGGCGCGGGTCATAAGAGTTGGTTTATGCGTGAATTGAGAAAACGTGATGATATCCAGTTACTGGAGATGAAACCCTTTTTGGATCGTATTAATTCCAAATAAGGCTGAGTAATCCACTAACAATAGCATTGCCAAAGTCAGTCGCTCCGTTAGGGTTAAAAGAGTCAATCTTGGGATTAAAAAAGGTATTCTCTATAACTAATGTTGAAGTACTGTACTCAAAGGAGCCATTTGTGATAATAAATGTATCATTTAGACCAGTGGTTCTATTAAAAGCTGAAAATGTGTTAATACCATCTATAGTCGGTAACTTATTAAATCTGAAATTAAAGAAAGTAAAATCAGCATCAAGAGGGTTAACACGTTGTTTTTTAAAAGATAACTTGCTTACGTCTATGTCCAACACCCCACTTATAGATTGCGCCTGACTATTAAACTGAGATAAAAACAGCATTATGATTATAAGCCCTGATAGCGATTTCATATATAGCATATTAAGTTGTTTAAAGATATATAAAAGAATTTAAAATAATATCATGAGAGCATTGGTATACGAAACCTTTAAGGGTCCTCTAAGCATTCAACACCTAAAAGATCCTGAACCTACTCCTGATGGTGTTGTCATAAAAGTTACTGCCACCGGTCTTTGTCGTAGTGACTGGCATGGTTGGATGGGTCATGATCCCGATATCATGCTGCCTCATATTCCAGGTCATGAATTAGCCGGCACCATTGCAGCTACAGGTAAAAATGTACGGCGTGTACAGCTTGGTGATCGAGTAACTGTTCCGTTTGTATGTGGCTGTGGGAGTTGTACGCAATGTACCTCTGGAAACCATCAGGTTTGTGATACCCAATCTCAGCCTGGATTTACACATTGGGGTTCTTTTGCCGAATATGTAGCTATAGATTATGCAGACACCAATCTGGTCAAATTGCCGGAAGAGATAAGTGATATCACTGCGGCTACCCTTGGATGCCGTTTTATTACGGCTTTTCGGGCAGTGGTTGATCAAGGGCAAACCAAGGGCGGACAGTATGTTGCTGTCCATGGTTGTGGTGGCGTAGGTTTATCTGCAATTATGATTGCACAGGCCTTGGGAGCACAAGTAATTGCTATAGATATTCAAGAAGAGACTTTAGCTTTCGCAAAAACATTAGGAGCCACACATACAATTAATGCTTCAGATCAAGATGTTGTAAAAGCCGTAAAGCATCTTACTAAGGGTGGAGTTCATGTTTCTCTAGATGCTTTAGGCAGTCAGGAAACTTGCTTTAACTCTATTGACAATCTGCGTAAACGTGGCAAACATATTCAAGTAGGATTAATGACTGGAGATCATCAACATCCTAAGGTTCCTATGGATCGCGTACTTTCTGACGAACTGGAAATCATAGGGAGTCATGGGATGCAGGCATTTCGCTATAGCGAAATGTTGCATATGATAAAAAATGGCCAGCTACAGCCTGAAAAATTAATAGAACGTACCATTACTTTACAAGAAGCTATTGATGCGCTTCCGAAAATGAATGATTTTAATACTAAAGGCGTTTCAGTAATTGATACTTTTTAGAAAAAACTAATTGATATAGTGAAACCTAGCGTAAGGCGATAATGCAAGTACAAAAAACCTATTTTAACTGGAGTACGGGAAAGGACGCTTCATTGGCTTTATATAAATTACAGCAACGTCCGGAGTTTAATATTGATCTATTGGTAACATCCATTAACGCACATCATAACCGTGTCTCTATGCACGGATTACGAAGGTCCTTGTTGGAAAAACAAGCAGCGGCTATAGGTCTTCCGTTACGTACTATAGAACTTCCTGAAGAACCAACGATGGAAGTATATGCTGCAAAAATGACTGAAACGGTCACTGCCTTAAAAGCAGAAGGATATACGACTACAGGCTTTGGAGACATTTTTCTGGAAGATCTTAGAACCTATCGAGAACAACAATTACAACCTTTTGATATCCAGTGTCAATTCCCATTGTGGAAACAGGATACCAAAAAAATACTTCAAGAAATGTTGAGTTTGGGTTTTCGCACTATTGTCATTTGTGTAAAAGCGGAGTTCTTGGATGAAACATTTGTCGGAAGGGAGATCGATCAGGATTTCATTAATGATCTCCCCGGAAATGTTGATCCTTGTGGAGAGCATGGGGAGTTCCATACCTTCTGTTTTGACGGCCCTATTTTTAAACATCCAATAGGTTTTGAAATAGGTGAAAAGATTTATCGTGAATATAAACGCCCTAAAGGAGACGCCTCTTCTGAAAAAGATATGGGTTTTTGGTTTTGTGATTTGATTTATAAAAGTGATTTATAATCCAATAAAAATCTCTACTTACTGATCTTTTACACTTATTACTTTAGTTTTAGATAATGTATCATGCCAACCTCTAGAACTTTCTCCTAAAAATGAAAGGGGATTAAAAGGGATGAATCTACAAAGTGATCTAATCAATATTGCTTCAAAGTTAGCTTTCTCACCATTTTCCATAACCACCTTTGTTCTAGTAATTAACTTAGCCATAGATCTTCCAGTTAACGTTTCTAAAGTAATATAATAGGCCATACCAACTACAAATCCTATTATATATTCAAGAAGTTTATTACTCTCTTCAAATACGATTAACCAGGAAGGAGCTATAATCGCAATCACAATTCCTATAGCCAATGTAAATGCCAATCTGAAAAAAAAATCTAAAATATAATTAGTAAAACGAGTCCCTTTGCTTACTGAATCTTGATAGACAACTCTCGTTTCCTGACTCCGAAGTACACTTGCCTTCATTACAGGATCTTCCTCAAAAGTTTCACATTCATCTTCAAAATTTGCAGGTTTATCTGTCAAACCACAAATCAAACCTTGATTAAAATCGAATCGCTGGTTTTTACATATTTTACAAAATTCCAATTGTGCTTCCCTACTTAGCATAATTTCATTTTTTAAAATTTCACTTTGTAAATAATACTAATATTTTTGAGAATGTAAAACTTTGTGATCATAATAATTCAAAGAAAATCTTTTTATAGTCCATAAGCAAGCTTATAATATATTACTTACAGTTCTTGCTCCTTAGTAATGATCCTGAAACTCATGACCACAATTAGCACATTTAGGCCATTGTCCAGAAAGTTCAGTAAAACTACCACATGAACAGTTAGGAATTTCACAATGACCATACCCATTTTTTACCTCCTTCTTTTCTCGAGTATCAATTAATTCTAATATTTCCATAATCCCTTTTAGTTTAACCCAGATTATGCATTAGAACTTTATGATGAACCTTGAAAGTACCATAAAATATGACATTTTATGGGTTTTAGCGTAGCACCGCTACAGTTAAACTCAAAAATGTAGTGTAACGGTATATTTTGCAGCACTTTCAAGTTGTAGTAGATTTTCTAATGCATAATCTGGGTTTAACATTCATTACAACATCGTACTAAAA
>CAZPTJ010000118.1:0-9582 GCA_964589085.1 uncultured Flavobacteriaceae bacterium
TGCTTTGATCAACCCGATATCAAAGCACAATATACCCTGAACATTACTGCTCCTGGAGATTGGGAAGTCCTCTGTGGAGCACCCTTAAAAAACAGTATTAAAAAGGGGAATTACAAAATGTATCAATTTGCCACTTCAGACTTAATGAGTACTTATCTCTTTTCCTTTGTGGCAGGAAAATTTGAAAGAACCCATCTAAAAGACGGAATACAACCGATGACGATGCTCTATCGGGAAACCAATGAAGAAAAAGTAACAGAAAGTCCACAAGCTATTTTTGATTTACATCAATCGGCATTAGGATTTTTAGAGGCCTATACGGAACAGCCCTATCCTTTTCTAAAGTTTGATTTTGCGACCATCCCAGGTTTTCAATATGGTGGGATGGAACATACCGGAGCTATACAGTATCGGGAATCTTCCCTCTTTTTAGATAAGAGTGCTACCCGTAATCAGGAACTGAGAAGAGCTAAGCTTATCGCTCATGAAACAGCACATATGTGGTTTGGGAATCTCGTGACTATGGAATGGTTTAATGATGTCTGGATGAAAGAAGTTTTTGCCAATTTTATGGCAGACAAGATCGTCAATCCCGTCTTTACCGATGTCAATCATGATCTACAATTCCTTATGACCCATTATCCCAGAGCCTATGGTGTAGATCGTACCCAAGGCAGTAATCCTATACGACAGGAGTTGGATAACCTCAATAATGCGGGTTCCTTATATGGAAGTATTATCTATAACAAAGCACCCATTATGATGCGCCAACTCGAAGCCGTTTTAGGTAAAACAAAGTTTCAGGAAGGCATTCAGGAATACATTAAAACCTATGCCAACAGTAATGCCGATTGGAATGGACTAGTATCTATTCTCGATACCAAAACAGATCAGGATTTAAAAGCCTGGAGTCAGGTATGGGTCAACACCCCAGGACGACCTATTATTCTTTCCGACGTCACTTATGAAAATAATCATATTAGCAAGTTAACCTTATTTCAGATGGCAGAAGATAAGACCAACTTTGTATTGCCTCAAGTCTTTGAAATAGCGCTCGTTTATGATGATCATATCAAAGAACTGGCTGTTAATCTCAATGCAGAAAGTGTAGATCTTACAGAAGCCATAGGTTTAGAAAAGCCAGAGTATATATTATACAATAGCAATGGTTTAGGTTATGGCGTTTTTCCTACAGATGAAAACGTTTTGCAAAATATCCCTGCGATCAAAAATGTCGTTTCCCGTGGACATGCCTATATGAATAGTTATGAAAATGCTTTGTTACGATTTGTGCAACTTCCAGAAGCCTTTAATACCTATGTTGCCGGACTACAAACAGAAGACAATGAGTTTATACTGGGACGAATTTCAGCACAGATAAGAACCATATTCTGGAACTATTATTCTGAAGAACAACGACAATATCACCTTCCTGATATCGCAAAGAATATTCTAATCAGATTGGAAAGTAATGCATCTAGTAATATCAAGAAAACATTGTTCAACCTTTATCAATCCATAGCTTATTCGGAAAAAGAAAGAGATGTATTGTATGCTATATGGCTTAAGAAGAGAGACATTGACAATTTAATCTTAAATGAAGATGATTATACCCGTTTAGCCATGACCCTGGCATTGTATGACCACCCTGAAGCCTCAATGATTCTGAAAACAGCAAGAGAAGCGATAAGCAATCCAGATAGACAAAAACGCTTTGATTTTTTAGAACCGGCATTGTCTGCAGAAGCTACAGTGCGAAGTGATTTTTTTAAAGCTTTCGCGAAAGCAGAAAATCGAGAGAAAGAAAATTGGGTGCTTCAAGCCAATAATTATATCCATCACCCGCTACGTCAAAAAGAAGCGGTAAAAGATTTGCATTTAAGTCTAGAACTACTGGAAGAAATCCAGCAGACAGGAGATATCTTTTTCCCCAAAGGCTGGTTGGACAGCACGATTGGAAACTATACAACTACCGATGCTTATGAGTTGTTAACATCTTATGTAATGGATCATCCAGATCTCGACCAAAACCTTTTAAGAAAACTACGGCAGGCTACAGATGACTTATATCGCGTACAGGAAGTTATTTTTAATCCTTTATGGTAAACTGTAACAGTGAGTCGATTTCGTTGTCATTGAAACAAACAAAGAAACAGAAACATGAAGCAGTTTATAATTTTAATGTTGATATTGGGAATAGGAACATCTGTGTATGCACAGGGCACCGTGACCAAAGAAGTAGGAGATTTTAATATTGTTAAGGTTTTTGACCTCATTGAAGTCAACCTTATACATTCCGATGAACAAAAAGTAGTCATTACCGGAAGGGATGCACACGAAGTAAAAGTGATCAATTCGGACGGTAAATTGAAAATCCGTATGGAGCTTGATAAGCGATTCAGTGGCGATGACACCTTTGTTCAGGTATATTTTAAAAAGCTGGATATCATTGATGGTAATGAAGGTGCTGAGATTATTGTCAATGAGTTACTGGAACAGGATGTGATTGAATTAAAGACTCAGGAGGGTGCGAGAATTCGTGCTGGATTGAAAGTAGATGAAGTAAACCTAAAGGCCGTTACAGGAGGTGTTCTGGAAGTGAGTGGTACTGCACAAAGCCAAAACATTACAGTAAATACTGGAGGCATATACGAGGGACGCACTTTGGAAACAGAACGTGCTAAGGTTTTTGTTCAGGCTGGTGGAGAAGTAGAAGTACATGCAAGTCAGAAAATTGACATTAAAGTACGTGCAGGAGGTGATGTGTATGTTTATGGAGATCCTCAGGATGTAAGTCAGAGCAAGATATTTGGAGGTCGTATAAAGTTCTTTTAGGCCTCGACTTCTTTATAAATCTACACAGAAAAAAGATCCTTTTTATATTCATTGGAACAATGATTGTAGTGATGCTATGAAATTCTGGTAGTTTGCCTAATTTTGTGTAAACCGCCTAAAGGCATTATGTTTCAAGATTTTCCCGCTGCACTCACCTCTGGTTTGGTTCTTGCATTTATGATAGGACCTGTCTTTTTTATCCTGCTGGAAACAGCAGCTACGCGAGGATTTAGAGCAGCAATCTGTCTAAATATTGGAGTCTTTCTTGCCGATATTGTTTTTATTGGGATTGCCTATTTAAGTAGTTATCAATTACTGGAAAACCTTAGCAATGCCTCTGGATTATTTGTTTTTGGTGGTGTTATTATCGTTATTTATGGACTAGTGATGTATCTCAAGAAACCTACGCGGGAAACCTTAGATCCTTCCAGAGCTAAAAGTGGCAAACAAGGTTATGTGCAGTTATTTATAAAGGGCTTTTTACTTAACTTTATCAATATAGGCGTATTAGTGATATGGCTGAGTGTGATCCTGGTCGCTGGGCCTTCTGTAGAAAATGACCCCAAACGTTTGTTTATATTTCTCGGGATTATGCTCGCTACATATTTTACTATAGATATTGGCAAGATCATTCTAGCTAAACAACTAAAGCGATTCCTTACACCCAGACGGGTGTTCAAGGTAAAAAAGCTATTAGGGTTTATTTTGATTATTTGTGGACTGATACTAGCAATTAAAGGTTTTCTCCCTAAAGACAAACTGGATATTAAAGAAGGAATAGAAAAGCTCAAAAAGGCTCAATAAAAAAAGCAGCTCCATGAAGAACTGCTTTTTGAGGTACCGAGCGGATTCGAACCGCTGTAGATGGTGTTGCAGACCACTGCCTAGCCACTCGGCCACGGTACCCTAATATAGGGATGCAAATGTAATTAAATTTTAGAACAAAGAACAAGGAATATAGAATATAGCACGTAAGTATTATAGACTGATAAATAATACCAAAACTTAATTGCGCATCTTACTCCTTTCTACAGTAACCATTTCAACATCACCACCTATAGGCGGATTGAGTTTTGAAACTGCTACTGTTGCTTTTTGAATACGTTGATCTTCTAAAAAGAAGCGACCTAAAATGCGTTCACAAACTGTTTCTAATAAGTGAGAAGCGATACCCATTTCTTCTTTTACAATACCATTGATCACTACATAATCTATGGTATGGCTCAATTGATCACTTTTTGCTGACTGCGCGAGATCAGCTTCTATCTCTACATCTACGCGATAGTCAGAACCTATTTTCTTTTCTTCAATCAGACAGCCGTGATATGCATATACTCTAATATTCGTTACTCTTATTTTTCCCATAATACATTAAACTTCCGCGAAGGCGGAAGCCTTTACGACGAATCACAAAGTTAATTCATATCTATTAAATAGCTTTGCCTCTGGAATCCAAATAAGAAGTGTTTTTGTACTTAAGACAATATAGTTTCCGCGCTGTATAATATGAGAATATGGAATATTAAGTATGCGTGATTAATTGTAGTAATGCTATTGCATACTTTTGTCTTAATTCAGTTTAGTCATTCCGAATTGGTCAATTGCCTGTTTTCTATTTTCGGCAAGAGAAAAGCTTAAATTTTTCCAGACAGTTCCTTTAATTCCTTTAATTATGATGGTATTTTCTGTTTTGGCAATGGTAAACAGGAAATCAGCAAGCTTAGAATTTTTTTCAGAAGAAGATTCTTCTAATGAAGTCATTCCGTATTCATCCACCATTTGTGCTTGGTTCTCGACAAGATTAAAGGAGAGATCGATCCAAGCACTTCCTTTAGTACTATGCATTTTAATCCCGTTTTTGGTATTCTCCACGACAATATTAAAGCCATTAGAATCCTTCAATTTTTTTTCTTGAGCAATTAATTCAGAACTGGCTGTTAAAATAAATACGACAATTAATAAACTAGCAATTAGGGTTTTCATATGTAGTTTTTTATGCATTGGGTAATTTTATAATATGTAGTGAACAAAATAGAAACGTTACAGTTTTTAAGGATAAAGCTATAGACAGAAAAAGAACAAGAAGGAAAACTGTCTATGGAAGCAGCTTACGGAGAAAGCTATTTTACTAAATTTGCGCTCATATTCCAATTGACATGAGTGAAAGCACAAAATCATTGAATTTTCTGGAGCAAATAGTTGAAGACGATTTAAATGCAGGATATACACAAGACCAGTTACGTTTTCGTTTTCCACCGGAACCTAATGGTTATTTGCATATAGGTCATTGTAAAGCGATCTGTATAAGCTTTGGGTTGGGTGAAAAATATAATGCACCAGTCAATCTTCGATTTGATGATACTAATCCTACCAAAGAAGAACAGGAGTATGTAGACGCGATTAAAAATGATGTTGCCTGGTTAGGGTATCAATGGGATAAAGTTTGTTTTTCCAGTGATTATTTCCAGCAGTTATATGAATGGGCAGTACAACTGATTAAAGAAGGTAAAGCCTATATCGACTCACAGTCTAGTGAGGCGATGGCTGAGCAAAAGGGAACACCTACGACTGTTGGTACTAATAGCCCTTATCGCGATCGTTCGGTAGCAGAAAATCTGGATTTGTTTGAACGGATGAAAGCTGGAGAGTTTGAGCAGGGTACTCATGTGCTACGTGCCAAAATAGATATGGAAGATCCTAATATGCTCATGCGTGATCCTATCATGTATCGTATTCTTCATGAGTCTCATCATCGTACAGGTGATCACTGGTGTATTTATCCTATGTATGACTGGACCCATGGAGAAAGTGATTATATAGAACAGGTGTCACACAGTTTATGCTCTCTTGAATTTAAGCCGCATAGAAAGCTTTATAACTGGTTTTTGGATCAGATATATACTGGTGAAGATTTGCGCACTAAGCAGCGAGAATTTGCCCGTTTAAACCTAAGTTATACGATAATGAGCAAACGTAAGTTGTTGCGTTTGGTCGAGAATAATATAGTGTCAGGATGGGACGATCCGCGTATGCCTACAATTTCCGGTTTACGACGTAGAGGATACACCCCTGAGGCGATTCGTAATTTTATAGATGCCGTTGGTGTTGCTAAACGCGAAAATGTGATTGATGTTTCCCTCTTAGAATTTCATATAAGAGAACATCTTAATAAGACCACGCCTCGAGTGATGGCAGTTTTGGATCCTGTAAAGCTGATCATCACTAATTATCCGGAAGGACAGGAAGAGTGGCTGGATGCCGAAAATAATCCTGAAGATACTGCCGCAGGAAGCCGAAAAATCCCTTTTAGTAATACGTTGTATATAGAACGAGAAGATTTTCGCGAAAGCGCAAACCGTAAGTTTTTCAGATTGACACTGGAGAAAGAAGTACGTTTAAAGAATGCTTATATCATTAAAGGAGAAAAAGTAATAAAGGATGCAGATGGAAACATTACCGAAATCCACGCGACCTATGATCCAGACAGTCGTTCTGGGAGCGGCACAGAGGCTTCCAAACGCAATGTTAAGGGAACATTGCATTGGGTTTCTATGGCACAGGCGGTTCCTGCAGAAGTGCGTCTTTATGATCGTCTTTTTAATCACGAAGCACCAGATAGTGACAAAGAGCGGGATTTTATGGAATTCTTAAATCCTGATTCTTTAAAAGTTATTACTGGATATTTGGAACCAAGTCTGGCTTCTGCTAAAACAGGAGACCGTTTTCAGTTTCAACGTATGGGTTATTTTAATGTAGATACAGATAGTCAGGAAGGGAAGTTGGTCTTTAACAGAACGGTTGGACTCCGTGATTCCTGGACTAAAAAGGATACAAAGCAACAGGCAGAAACACCTAAACAAAAATTACAACAACAGCATCAGGTTTCTGCGATTAATGAGATTAAAAGAGCTGGGAAGAAATTAGCTAATTTACCTGATAGCAAGCGGGAAGCAGCTGTTGCAAAAATCCATCAGTGGGCTACTGAAATATCAGAAGAAGAAGTTATTTCTTTTTTTGGAACAGCAGCTAAAAAAATAGGAACACGTCTTGCAGGTCTGGAGGCTTTATTTGCTTTTGCGAAAGCACAGTCAAAGACAATTTCAGAAATTCCTGGAGCGCAAGATTTTGTGGATCGTGCCAAAGAAGATTCCAATGAGTTACTTGTGCAAACCGCAAAAAAATTCTAGAAATTAGAATGATTTATGAATCTGGATAGCTAAGACAGAAAATACTAACTTTAGCATATGATATTTGATGACCTTAAAGATGATACAAAAGGACTTACTGATAATGTGCAGGCCTATGTAGAAAACAGATTGAACTACCTCAAACTGGATGTCTTTAAAAAAACGATGCTTGGTATAACTACGCTGATTAAAGTTATTTTGGTAAGCGTATTGGGATTAATCTCATTTTTCTTTTTATCTATTGCCTTAGCTATTTGGTTGGGAGACGTATTGGGCAATCCCAGTTACGGCTATTTAGCAGTTGGCGGATTTTATATTCTATTAATCCTACTTGTATTATTTTTTGCTAAAAAGATCATAGAAAAATTCATATTGAGAAAGTATGCAAAACTGTTTTTCTCATGAAGAAGTATCATAGTTTTAAACAGATTAATAAGGAATTAGAACTTCTAAATAAAGAAGCAGAAAAGGAGTTAACCCACATTAAAGAACATTATGGAGACATTAAAAACACTCTGGGAAGTATAAGCACTTTAAGTGGAATCATAATGAGTTTTATTCGAAAAGAAACTATTGCTAAAATTAAGACACAGTTGAAAAGAAATAAAAAATCCTGAAGAAATATTCTCTCAGGATTTTTTATAATCAAAGTAACAGTATTAAACTACTGTTTTAAGATGGCTTATGCATCTCCTTTTCTACCAATACCCTTTGTAGCATTTTGCTTTTTCATCTCTTCACCAATCTTATTAGAAGCCACAAATGAAGCAATCATCTCATTAAGCATATTACTACCCGCCTGCGGTGAGTTAGGAAGTAAGATAAGGTTAGAATTTGTCTCTTCGCCAATGGATTGTAAGGTGTCATAATGTTGTGTTACTACAATTAAAGCAGAGGCTTCTTGAGAATTAATCCCTACATTATTGAGGACATCTACAGACTCTTCCAGACCTCTCGCAATTTCTCTACGTTGATCGGCGATACCTTGTCCCTGCAGTCGTTTGGACTCTGCTTCGGCACGTGCTTTAGCCACAATTTTGATACGTTCTGCTTCTGCTTCAAATTCAGCGGCAACTTTTTCACGTTCTGCGGCATTAATACGATTCATCGCCTCTTTTACCTGCATATCAGGATCAATATCAGTTACTAAGGTCTTTATAATATCAAAACCATAGCTGGACATGGCTTCATTTAATTCACTTTTTACGGCGATAGCAATATCGTCTTTGCGTTCAAAAACATCATCTAGTTTCATTTTAGGAACCTCTGCACGCACCACATCAAAAACGTAAGAGGTAATCTGATCATGCGGGTTTTCTAGTTTATAGAAAGCATCATAAACAGCATCTTTACGCACCTGAAACTGTACTGAAATTTTAAGACGGACGAATACATCATCCTTTGTCTTGGTCTCTACTACAACATCTAATTGTTGGATCCGTAAATTAACACGGCCAGCAATTCTGTCAAAAACAGGAATTTTAAATTGAAGCCCTGAATGACGCGTACCAATAAATTTTCCAAAGCGTTCTATAATGGCTGCGGTTTGTTGCTTGACCATAAATATTCCCGAGAGAATAATAATAATGAGTAAGAATATACCAGCGTAGGTGATGATTTGTCCCATAAGTTTTGTTCTAAAGGTTAATTAAAGTTTTGAAGTTATTAAAATAACTATACATTAGTCTTAATTTCCATGGAAATGTAACACTCCCCTACATTTTAAATGATTTGCATAATCTGGAAATTAAAAACTGTGACCTCAAATCACCTGTTACTATACTTATTTAGACCAGTCAATTATGAGAACAATTTGTATTGTAGCACTATTATTATGTTTTTTTTCAACCACTGCGCAGTCAGACTATATCACAGATAGGGGATATAACTATCTTGGGATTCAGGGGAAATATCCCATTTTTGATATACGTACGAACGATTTTAGTGTCTAAAGTCAGGAAGGATTCTTAGGTTGATTTATTACAAGGAATCGATTATTTAATCAATTGGGATTCGTATATGGTATTGATTTTTTACTTGCAAATCTTAATATCGATGGTTGTGCATTGGGACAAACCATATTTGAAGATGTAAAGTATAGTATTATAGACGCACAGGTAAACGTACTGCTCACCTACAACATTGTGGAAGAGTTTCTAAGTGTTGATTTTGGACCCTCTTTATTAATAAACAGTAATCTAAGAGTTCGTAATGATGGGCAGGAAGATAATATCATTCGAGGATTTGATAGTCTGCGTGCAGAGGATATAGAGGACATCTCCGGTATCTCTCCTTTTCTAGTCCTTGGGTTATCAGGAAGCTTTGAAACGATTCGGTTTACCATTCAGTATCAGTATGGCTTCACCAACATTTTAGAAAATCTTAATAATCAAAGATTGGAAGAGGTAGATGCAGGAGCTGTAGATTTTCGGAGAACGCTTCTATCTTTACAGCAGAAGTACTATGCTATTTATAACAATTCCTTTTTTAAAGCCATATCAAACCTATATAGCTAAATCAATATAAAATAACACTCTTATTTTGAATAAAAAACTGAATT
>CAZPTJ010000119.1:0-9482 GCA_964589085.1 uncultured Flavobacteriaceae bacterium
TTAAATTAAATGATTATGTTAAAAAAAATGAATTTAAAAGGAGCTAAAGTCCTAAGCAAAAAAGAGCAAAAACACATCTCTGGAGGTTTTTTTGGCTGTCAACCACAGCTCATCGAATGTTCCAGTGACCGGGATTGTCCAATTTTATGTGGTTCTACTTGTGGAATTACTGTCACGGCAGGTGGCCAAACCTTTGAGGTAAACATTTGTTCTTACTAAATCCTTGTAAAGTTTATAAGCCTACTCTCTATGTCTATTTAGAGTAGGCTTATTTATAATTAAGGTGTGCTTGATGAGACCTGCATTAATTTACCATTATAAAACTGCTGCCCAGTCAATGCAAATTCTTGAATATATTTTCCCATTTGCAAAGCCGTTACGGGTGCTTCATATCCTGGAAAAGCCTCTGCCAACATTTCTGTTTGAACAGCACCTATGGCCAGGACATTAAAAGCGATGCCAGACTCTTTATATTCTTCTGCTAGGAGTTCGGTAAGTGTAATTACAGCTCCCTTACTGGAACTATAGGCAGACAACCCTGGAAATTTAACACTTCCCTGTACTCCCCCCATACTACTAATTGCAACCACGTGTCCACCTTTAGACATATAAGGTAAAACTATCCGCGTTAATTCTGCAACTCCAAAGACATTTACTTTATACACGGCTTCAAAGGCCTCCATTGTCGTTTCGGCAAATGGTTTACTGAGCAACTGCCCTGCATTGTTAATCAATATATCGACACCTTCCCAATCACTTTCTATAAAGTCTTTTACCTTATCAAAATGAGTAGCATTCGTAATGTCAAAAGTAAAAGCGGTTACATTTTGAAGGCCAAGGTTTCTACAAGGATGTTCATTTCGCGAAAGCGCCAATACCTGGTGCCCCTCTTTTGCAAAAAGCTTTACAAGCTCATACCCTATTCCTCGACTAGTCCCTGTAATGATAATACGTTTCATACGATAAGAATTACTGGTTGAGTTTAATTTCTTGAGTTGACGAATTTGTCATTTGTTCTATACCAGGAATAATTTGATTTATAACCCGTTCCATATGATCGATATCCATTAATTCTGCTTCGTCATCTACTCCGTGATAATGATCAAAATTAGTAAAATCAAAACTGGAAATCGTATGAGCAGGCACATTAAACTGTTGAAAAAATGGATAGTTATCGCTGCGCATAAATAATTGAAATTCTGCCGCCTTAGGTAAAAACCCTATAGTCTTAGTTCCAGTATATTCATTGAATTTTTGGGCGAGATTTGATTTACTAAACCCACTTAAGTAAACCAAATGATCCTTGTTTTGCATAGGCACTCCTATCATTTCAATATTAAACATCGTATACAATGATATTCCGACTTTTTTTAATCGATCTGCCATATGTTTAGATCCTAATAGACCCTTTTCTTCTGCCGAAAACAATGCAAATAATAATGTACGCTTATTATTTTTTGCTTTCGCGAAATGATCTGCCAATGATAAAACCGCTGTTGTTCCAGAAGCATTATCATTTGCTCCGTTTGCAATGCTATCATTAACCAGATTTTTTCTTCCCTGACCAATATGATCATAATGTGCACCAATAATAATAACTTCTTTTTTTAATTGCTCATCCTGACCTTCAACCATACCTAAAATGTTGAAAGCATCCTGTCCACCAACATCAAAGTTATCACGATATGTACTATAAAAAGGTTGTACTCCTGCACGTTCAAAACGTGCCTCAATAAACTGAGCCGCCGTTTCTATACCTAGACTTCCAGTAGCTCTACCCTGTAACTCATCTGCTGCCAGAAAATTTAATGTTGCTTCTACCGATAGCATTTTATCAATATCCGGTAATACGACAGTGATTTGAGGTTTTGTTGGATCAGGTTTTTGATCCGTTAACACTTTAGGTTGTTTAGGTGGTGTTGGGATCACAGGAGCTACAGTGCCACAACCGTACAATAAACATAATGCGACGTAAACTAATTTTCTCATACATTAAAGATAGAAAAGCCACTCTAGAGAGCAGGCTATATTGTTTATGAAGATCAACTTCTGACTTTTATTGATGCCACTATATATTACTCAAAATCAACACTTTCAAATGCTTCAACAATCACATCTTGTTGTGTTGCACTCAGATTAGTAGTACTCATAGTAAGCCTATCAAAAAGGGAAGGCATATCTATGGTATCCTGAATTCTGAATAGATGAATACGCGTCCTATCTGTATTCGAATCAAAAGGTATTACTATTTGTCTAAAGTGACCTTCTATTTCGTCTTCCAGAATTTCAAATTGATCTTCCGAAACATTATTTAAAGGTCCAGTAAAAGGACCAAAATCAAAATTTAAAGTAATGCCATCACCTCTAATTTGGCCAACAAAAGAGTCAATACCTTCTGCTTCTTCAAGAACAAATCTTGTTGGAAAATTAAATGTATAATCACCAATTGTTACAGAACTAGGTTCATTACCATCATCATTGGAACAACGTATAGAAGATATTAAGAATAAAATAAAAACAAATCTTCTCATATCTCATTATTGATTATTAGCTACGCGAGCATCAATACCGGATTCTCAATATAGGTTTTCAAGGTTTGCAAAAATTTTGCGCCAGTAGCCCCATCTACGGTACGGTGATCACAAGCCATAGTCAACTTCATCGTATGTCCAACGACTATCTTATCGTCTTTTACAACCGGTTTCTGAACAATGGCTCCTACAGATAATATCGCCGAATTTGGTGGATTGATAATCGAGGTAAAATCGGTAATACCAAACATTCCTAAATTGGAAATAGTAAAGGTACTTCCTTCCATTTCTTGTAAAGTCAATTTTCTGTCTCTCGCTTTTCCAGCCAGTTCTTTCACCTCTGCATTAATCTGTTGTAATGACTTCTCGTTAGCAAAATTAACCACAGGTACCACCAGGCCATCCGGTACAGCTACAGCTACCCCAATATGCACATGGTGATTGAGCTTCATACGATCATCAAACCACTGTGAATTTACCTGAGGATATTGCTTTAAAGCAATAGCAACGACCTTAATAATCATGTCATTATACGATACTTTGGTATCAGGCAATTGATTAAACTGCTTACGGAACCCCATCATATTTTCCATATTGAACTCAACGTTCAAGTAGTAATGCGGTGATGTAAACTTAGATTTACTTAAACTGCGTGCAATGGCTTTACGCATTTGAGAATTAGTGATCTCCTCAAAACTCTCTTCTCCTGTAGGAACAAAAGAAGGTACGTCACCCGCTACCGTAGCGGTAGGAGTATAGTTTTCAATATCTTTTTTAATAATACGTCCATTCTCCCCACTTCCTTTTACCTGAGCCAGATTAATGCCTTTTTCTTCAGCCATTTTTTTAGCTAATGGTGAAGCAAAGATTCGTCCTCCTGAACGCTCTGAACCGTTATTATTTGTTGTGACCGTTTTTACCGTTTCTTCCTTTTGAGGTGCTGGTTTTGGAGTTTCCTTTTTCTGCGGCATCGCTTCTTTCTTAGACGCAGCTGTTGCCGGTGCTCCTGATGCATAATTTGCAATCACGCCGCTCACATCTGTCCCTTTACCCCCTATTATGGCAAGCAAAGCATCAACATTTGCCGACTCTCCTTCTTTAATGCCGATATGCAATAATGTTCCTGAGTAAAAGGATTCAAATTCCATTGTTGCCTTATCAGTCTCTATTTCGGCTAGGATATCTCCTTCTTCAACAGTATCTCCTATCGCTTTTAACCAAGTAGCAACAGTACCTTCTTCCATAGTATCACTAAGGCGTGGCATAGTGACTACAGTTACTCCATCTGGAATAGCTGCCGGTGCATTCTTTGCTTCTATTACCTCCTTAATAGCAGGTTCAGAAACCGCTGAATCTTCTTTAGCAGCAGCTGTATCATTACCGCTAAGCAAGCCCGATATATCTTCGTCTTTTTCTCCTATAATAGCCAACAGTACATCTACCTTGGCCGTTTCTCCTTCTTTAATCCCTACATGAAGTAATGTTCCTTCATAAAAGGATTCAAACTCCATAGTGGCTTTATCTGTTTCTATTTCAGCAAGAATATCTCCTTCTTCAACAGTATCCCCTACTTGTTTTAACCAGGTAGCTACCGTGCCTTCTTCCATGGTATCGCTAAGACGCGGCATATTTATTACTTCTGCCATAACTTATAGTTTATGAGATAAAAATGGATAATCGTCCTGAGCATATACGACATCGTACATAACATTTTTGTCTGGCCACGGACTTTCTTCAGCAAAACGCTCGCACTCTGCTACGCGCTGTTTTACACGTTTATCCATGGTTTTAATATCTTCTTCTGTACCATATCCTTTTTCCAGAATAATGTCCTTTACCTGAGTAATAGGATCTATTTTTTGATATTCGGCAACTTCTTCTTTTGTTCTATAGTGCTGAGCATCACTCATGGAATGACCTCTATAACGATACGTTTTTAATTCTAAAAAGGTTGGCCCATCTCCACGACGTGCTCTCGCAATAGCTTCATCCATAGCCTCTGCTACAGCAACAGGATTCATCGCATCAACAGGACCGCAAGGCATTTCATAACCTAATCCCAATTTCCAAATATCCTCATGATTTGCGGTACGTGCAACTGAGGTTCCCATTGCATACCCATTGTTCTCTACGCAAAAGACTACTGGTAATTTCCAGTTCATTGCCATGTTAAAGGTTTCATGAAGAGATCCCTGTCGTGCAGCACCATCCCCAAAGAATGTAAGGGTAACTGCATCTCTTTTGAAGTACTTATCTCCAAAAGCCAATCCCGCGCCTAAAGGAATTTGACCACCTACAATACCATGACCTCCATAAAAATTATGTTCTTTTGAAAAAATATGCATAGATCCTCCCAATCCCTGAGACGTTCCAGTTGCTTTTCCGTATAACTCTGCCATAACTCTTTTAGGATCCACTCCCATACCGATAGGTTGCACATGATTACGGTAGGCCGTAATCATTTTATCCTTTTCAAGATCCATAGCATGTAATGACCCGGCAAGGATAGCTTCCTGTCCATTATATAAATGGAGAAAACCTCTTACCTTTTGTTGAATATATACTTGAGCCAACTTGTCTTCAAACTTTCGCCAGAAGAGCATTTCTTCATACCAGTTAAGATATGTTTCTTTGGTTATTTTCTTCATCGGGATGAACTATAAGGTATTCCTATTTTTTAAGCGAATATCAAAAATACTACATTAGATAGATACCAAAAAGTTGTTTATGGAAAAAATTAACGGTGTGTCGTCTAAGTGAAGAGGCTACTATAAATATTTATTTGTAAAAAGCAGCGGAAGAATGTTTTCCAGAGAAGCGCTTTTGAATATAGGGCCTCGCTCTCCCATAAAAAATAAAGCAATAGGCAACTCCTGTTTCATCTCATACTCTGCAATAGCCTGTCTACAGGCGCCACAAGGAGGAATAGGTTGTGTAAGTTCTTTAGTACTGGATTTGGCAGCGATAGCCATACTTATAAACGGCTCATTGGGGTATTGAGCAGCAGCATAATAAATAGCGGTACGCTCGGCACATAAACCAGATGGATAGGATGCATTTTCTTGATTGTTCCCACTAACTATCGTTCCATTGTTTAATTGGATAGCGGCACCCACTGCAAATTGAGAATAGGGTGCATAGGCTCTGTCTCGTGCCTCAACAGCAGTCTCCATTAAAGACTGAATCGTTTCTGGAAGCTCATTTATAGTATCATAAACCTCTAGAAACGATTCGATCTTAATTGTTTTTTTCATAGGATCTTAGTACTCATCGTACTCATCACCGAAATGAAATGTTACTCCAAAACGCAATGTATTTTCTAGCGGACTGCGAACCTGACCTGTTGAGAATAGATATGATAAATCAATATCAATAGAACTAAATTCAAAACCGGCACCAAGTGTTGCAAATTTTCTAGCTCCTTTTATATTACTTTCATTAAAGTAACCTACTCTTAAAGCAAATACATCATTGTAGGTATATTCAACTCCCAAAGATGCTGTCCATTCAGCTAATTCTTCACTAAAGCCATCGGGAGCATCACCAAAAGATTGGAAAATTCCGCTAAAAAAGTTAACATCATCGTCTTGTCCAGAAATGATTTCATTCGGAATTCCATCACCATCAGCATCACCTATTTCTCTTATTGGAGGTGTAGGAACCAATAGTTTATTAAATTCTAAGCTTACTGCAACTTTATTATAGGTATCCAAAATAAAATCAAAACCACCACCTAACTTAAGATTTGTTGGTAAGAAATTTTCATTATTATCTGTATCATCATAAGATATAGAAGGTCCGATATTTGAAATATTAAAACCACCTCTCCAACGTCCATCAAAGGTGTTGTACAAGATTTCTTCTGACTGATAGTATCCAGAAATATCTACTGCAAAAGACGTCGCTGCAGTGGCGTCTGCATCTATTTGTTGCAATCTTAAATCACTTCTAAAGAAACGTCCAGAAACTGCCATAGAAAAACGTTCACTCAATTTCAAGGCATAAGTACCGTCTAAAGTAAACTCATTAGGATTTTCTTCCCCAAGACTATTCCCTGCATCATCAGCAAATGGTATACTACCTAAAGTAAAATATCTTAAGCTAAAGCCAAAAGCGCTACGTTCATTTAATCTATTGGTATACACAAGGTTTCCAATACCGATATCATTAACTAATTCTCTTAAAAAAGGAGAATAATTAACACCTACATTCTGTTGACGATCTAAGAAGGCTAGTTTTGCAGGATTCCACTGTACTCCATAAGAATCTGGACTCGTTGCAACACCTTGTTCTCCTAAGCCTGACGCACGGGCATCAGCAGAAATGATTAAAAACGGAACGGCAGTAGTAATCGCATTCGGCTCATCTTGTGCTCTTAATGAAGTTCCTGCTAAAACTGCAAAAACAAGACAAACAACATATAGCTTTTTCATAAAAATTGGTATTTGGACAAATATAGACTTTTTAACTTTTTTGAACTTATAAGATGACAAGCTTTTCAAATTTTTCTACACGCCTGTCTGTTAACGTAGACCTAACTGTTAATTTATAAACATAAACTCCTTTTCCTATGGCCTGACCAAAATCGTCTAACCCATCCCATACAATATCTCTGGAGAGGAAACCATCGGTAGTTACTGATTGATTAATGGTCTTTATCACTTTTCCTGAAACAGTAAAAATTTGTACCTGAACATCAAGTGGTTCAAAAGGACGATTATGATTAAACCAAAACTCTGTGTAATTCACAAAAGGGTTTGGATAATTAAGTACATTATCAAGTTCCAGTTCATCATCTTCAACAACAACAAACTGAAGATCGGCTGTAGATGAATTATTATAAACATCCCAGGCTCTAAATGTCAATGTATGCAAACCTGGCTCTAAATCTCTTATTCTTCTTCGCGCCCTTCCTGATGTAAAATCATCAACATCTGATTCATAAAACTCATTCATAATGATCGGTTGCGTTTCATCTCCATCGAGATAGGCTAATATATCATGACCGATCCCTCCAGCCGTATTAATACCATTTTCATCTTCCAGAAGTGCTAAAATAAAGGGAGAGTCATTAGTAATACCGCCATTAACAAAACTTTCATCATTCATAAAAAGCCTGATTAACGGTCCTTGATTATCGGGTGGCGCACTTTCATTTAATCCTCCAACCATTAAATCTAAATTAGTTCCAGCCTGATCTTCAAAAAGTCCGGTTCGGTTTGCATAAAAATTTAATCGCCCATTATCCACAGGAATGGCAGTATCTCTTGGCATTATAAATTCAAATTCAAAAGCACCATTTGCAACAGTAGCCTGCCCTCTAAATAGTATAGGTCCCAGTGCAACAAAATCTAAAATCAACAATTCATTGTTTGATCCTGTAACACCATCATTCCCCAATGTTTGAAGGTTTAAGTTTTTATCATACATGGTTACAGCAACTGTCCCATTATAACTGGAAATAGGTTGTCCATTAGGTGTTGTCACAACACCATTTACTTTCACCCGATCTAACGCTCTTAATTGCGGTAGTTCTTGCCCTACCGGAATATCATTAATAGCAGTAATCCTAACATCTTGTCTAGGAACCGCTAGTGTTTGTGCAGGATCGCCTAGAAAAAATATCACCCGTCGCAACCCTCCGAGATTGACATCATCTGTCGTTTTGGTAAGTCTTACAACTTCTCCCAGAGGTGGGACCTGACCCGTATCGTCAAAATCAAATAAAATCTCTGTCAATTCGCGATTAAAATTGACCGCAAGGCTAACGAAAATTTCACGTGTTGTTGCAATAGCCGCAACAGCTCCACCATTAGGATTCCAAATAAAATCTTCACCTCCTGTTGGGCGTAAAGGATTATCAAATTTGGTAAACTCACAAGTCACTGTTATAAGTACTGGCAAACGTTCTTCGTTATCCAATTCTTGCGCTAATTGTCTTGGAAGAATAATCTCGCTTGACAAATTATCTTCTCCTCCATGTCCAAGATATGACACTACTAAAGCACCTGCTTCAATAGCATCAGAAATTACTTCATTTACTCTAGGGTAACGATCTCCTCCTGCTGAAGCCTCCTGTTGAAAGGCGTCACTGTGAATTTTCACAACATTAACTGCCGGACGCTCAGCGGAGATATTATCACCCAAAACATCCTGCTCTCCTTGTAAAGCAGTAAATTCAAAATTTTCATCTACATCATCAGAAATCAGAACCACGTTATTACGCCAACGACCAAATGATTCTTGATTATCATAATTAATAATTTTATCCACAACTGTCCGAGCGAGCTCCGGAGTATCTGCTAAAATTCTTCCAACGGCAATATCAAGCAAATCAGCATTAGTAACCAAACCTTCATTAGGATCCATAAGTCCATAAAAATCATCGGACATAAAGGAAAATGCCAAACTAAAACTTTCTTCAGCTTGAAAAGTTGGAATAATATTGTTGTTGTTTGGAAGTCTATCCAGGTAATCTACAGAAGCATCCCCGAAGAGACATATAAATTTCAATCGATTTTCATCAGAAGACGCATTCTCGTATACATATCGTGCCAAATTGCGTATCGCTCCAATATCTTGTTTTCCACTGCTGAACTCTTCATAAATCTCATCAAGCGTAACTACTTTAACATTAAGTCCTCTAAAATCCCGATTATGCTGCGCTAAACGCTCTGCTTCAGGACGTAGCAAGTCACCTGTTATCATCAGATAATCAACATCCTGAAAATTCCCATTGGCATCTTCGAAGATTGTTCCTTTAATATTCTGATTGGCAATCTGCGTATTTCCGTTTTCCCGTCGAGGTGTAAAATAGTCTAAAGGTGTAATTGCGACATAATTCCGCAAGCTTCCCAATGAGGCTCTAAATGAAATCTGAGATTCATTGGTAGTATTCGTTATTCTCGTAACAGATGATGGATTCGTCACATCCCATATTTCTGTATATCC
>CAZPTJ010000120.1:0-3447 GCA_964589085.1 uncultured Flavobacteriaceae bacterium
TATATAACACTCCTACCCAAGCCATGGCAGATAGCCTGGCTAATGCCGATCCTTCTGTGAAGGCAGGAAGACTTGTTATTGAAATACATCCCTGGTGGGCTGCAAAAGGATATTCACTTAGGTAATTATTTAAAGAGACGTTCGTCAAAAGCCGTAGGGCTTATATCAACAATATCTACTCTATCAAAATCTGGATGTTCAGGATTAATCAAAAGATTAGTGTCAAGGACATTCACGGCAGAAGGAACGGGAAGTGCAACAAAAGATCCTCCATTATAAAAATCATCTCCTATTTGCCTTGTGATTTTTAAAGTTGGATTAATTTTCCAGATTTTTGGTAATTCCGCTATCGTTATTGCGTTAGCTATACAATCATCTGGTATTTCTATAGTAATTAATTGATAATCTTTTGGCAGAAGGTCAATATTAATATGAACTAGCACCTCAAGCATTGCCAGGGAGCTTGTCGCCGCCGTATAAACTATAGGAGTTCCAACAGAATTCCATCTACCGCCATAGCGTTTTGCCCCTTCCCCGGATAAAGACTTAGCATACTTTTTACGACTTATCCGATAAACTAGCATTATGCCAAAATACCATGTTCAATACGGCCTAGCGCATCATGCACTGCTCGAATACCTTGAGAAGTATCTAACAAGGAGATAGGAGATATCCTTCCATAGGGAATATAATCACGATCCAACCATTTTCTAAATGTTATCTTATTTCCAAAAATAGCCCATCCCTTTTCAAAAAGCAGGGATAATTCTAAAATACGCTCTGTCTGAGGTGTTGATAGTCGTTTTTTTTCTTTATGTATACGCTCTAATGTACGCTCGGAGAGGTGTAGTATTTGTGCCAGAACTTTCTTAGAAAAATCAAACGCGTTAATGGCAAGAATAAACTTTTCATACGACAGTCCCGTTCTGGAAACATGCACCAAACGCAAGAAAGATTCTTCTTGCTCGCTATCCATACTATATACAGCTTTTGGTTCTGAAATTTGAGAAATATTAATATCACTACCTGATACTAGTTCTTGTATTAAGGTAATGGTATTTTCTTGTTCTTCGGGATTTAATTGTTCCTTCATAGCTCATTTCTATCTCACAAAGATACGCATTTGTCGAAAAAAAACCGTCATTTTTACAACTATTTTGTCTCGATCACTATACTCCTTCGCACTTCCTGACCATCAGCATCAATAGCTGTTAAGGTATACGCTCCTGGTTCAGGAACAACAGCCAACTCATGAAAAGTGGTTGTACTGCCGAGATATTGATCATCCAGATACCAATATACCGGAGTATCTGTATTGCGATGGGCTATTTTAAAAATGACATCATTAACAGATTCATCAAAATTCTTGGGTAGAATAATAGCTTGTCCTTCTTTAGGAAACACAAAGTCCATCGGGAGATCTCCATCCCATTGACAATCGGGATGCCAGGGGGGTGGCATCTGATATTCGGGATGTCGTTGCGCATAATAGTATTCGGATAAGGGAGGTAATACTAATGCTGTTTCCGCACGCATTTCATCTACTTCAAAACAATCTGTAGTAACCTGATAATTCCCTTCTTTAGTTACAAACAACTGCTTATGATATGGACATATTGTAGTATACTTTCCCGCTTCGGGCACCCATTCCTGACGAGTTTCCCCACAATATGCTCCTGCCTTATGACCACTTTGCATACAGGTTTTTACCTCGATAAGGGCATCAAAAGGTTTTTCAAACCAATCTCCCGTATTGGGTAGATTGCGCAATACATCAAAAAATAACGGTGCTGCTGCTTGAATTCCCGTAATCCCAGGTCGGCCTTCTCCATCTGCATTTCCCACCCATACCCCTATAGCATATCGAGGAGTAACCCCTACTGCCCAGGCATCTTTAAATCCAAAGCTGGTTCCTGTTTTCCAGGCAATGGGTTGTGCTCCTTCATAAAATCGCCAGTATTCCTCACCTTGAGGGCGATTGACCGTACGTAAAGCCTCTAGTGTATTATAGATAGCTCCTGCCCCCAATACCGAAGGATCAGCTTGAAGTGTCACCGAACTTTTATCTACTGCGAACTCCTTTTGCACATATCCATAATTTTCAAAAGCCTGCTTGGGATATTCACTAGACGTTCGATTGAACGTATTCAATGTATGCGCCAGTCCGGCATAGGTTTTTGTTAATTCCCAAAGACTACTTTCTGCTCCTCCCAAGACCAGAGATAATCCATAATGTGATGCATCATAATCCAGATGCCCTAGTTGTAATTGCTTTAAATCTGTATAAAAACGTTCCAATCCATAACTACGCAACATTCGAACGGCTGGTACATTAAGTGAGCGGGCTAAGGCATTTCCTGCAGGAACCATCCCAGCATACGTCTTATCAAAATTTTGAGGTTGATATCCATTGATATCCGTTGGAATGTCTCTTACTAAGGTATTGGGCAATAGCGCTCCCACATCCAGCATCCCTGCATACAAAAAGGGTTTAAGCGTACTTCCTGTGCTTCGTGATCGTTGTACAATATCCACATCTTTCTGATGCTCACTATCTGTAGGTGCGTTTCCAACATAGCCTAAAACTGACTTTGATGCTACATCAAAAACAACCATAGCCAGATTATACACTTCGTTCTGTTTGAATTGATGATAATAATTGCTTGCTAGTCGATTTAAATCCTCTTGAACCTGTTCATCAATAGTGGTTCGTATACGCTGTCCGGCATGTGTTTTTTTAATTGCTTCCGTAAGATGTGGAGCTCTTTGTGGTAAGGGTACCGGCTTTCCGGGTAAGGGTTCCAGAATTGCCAATGCATAGGTGGTTTCATCTATCACTCCATTATCCCATAACTTCTGGAGTAACTGATTGCGCTTTCGCAAAAGCGTCTCTTCCCGTTGTCCAGGCAAAACTACAGAAGGTGCATTGGGCAAAACAGCCAGCGTTGCACTTTGCCCCCAACTTAACGTATGTGCAGGAATACCATAATATCGCCAAGCTGCGGTTTCTAATCCTATAACATTCCCCCCAAACGGGGCATAAGTCGCATATAAATTCAGGATTTCTTTCTTGGAAAGGCGTGCTTCAAGCCTTGTGGCTTTTATCAGTTCAATGGCTTTTTCCAAATAGGTACGTCCTTTATTTTTTCGTGATAAGCGTATTACCTGTTGCGTTAAAGTGCTTCCTCCACGTCGCCGATCTGTAGTAAGATTCTCATAAAACGCCTTACTCATCGATACTGGATTAAAGCCCGGATGCTTATAAAAATATTGATCCTCAAAATGTAAAATGCATTGTTCAAAACGACGAGGCACACTATCCAATGCCGGAAAACGCCATTGTCCATCACTGGCAATACGCGCGCCCAGTAGTTCTCCTTGTTTACTTTCTACTACAGTTGCCAAAGGGTCTTCAAAGAGTACTTTTGGTAAGGAAAACCACCAATA
>CAZPTJ010000120.1:3547-9480 GCA_964589085.1 uncultured Flavobacteriaceae bacterium
TGACAGGGAGAGGTGTCACAAAGTGACGGAGAGGGTTCTTTCATTTATTTACGTACCGTCACCCATTGTCCCTTATTACGCGTATAATAGGTATTATCATACATAGCCTCTGCTTGCGAGCCGGGTAAATAATAGGTTCCCAAAAAAGAAGCATTAAGCCGAACACGAAATACCTTAGTACTCGAAGCTTCCATATCAAAATATTGATATACCCGATCATCTCTTATATCTGTATAACGAGCTGTTACTGTCTCAGAGGTCACGTCTGTTGCAAATCGCGTATTGACAATCTCCCAACCACTAGGGAAAATCTGTGCCAATGCCACATTAGTCACACGATCACGACTATCATTATGTACACGTACATCCGCAAAAAACTCTGTACCCTGACGCAGTTCCTGTATATTGACTTTTTCTCCATCAGCATCGACATAAGAGGCACTTACCTTAAGCTTGCGGCTTTCTTCTAGTTCCTGTCCTAATTGTAATTTTCCGCTTTGTATCAGCCGTACGTATATGCGATTATCTCCAAGATTCGTTAACTGTATCCTATTTTCCCCATCCTTTGTCGGGATTTCTCGAAGCCCAATAGATTTAGGAGTCTGTACCGTTTCTTGTTGGCCTTCTGCTTCATAGGCTATATGTAGGGCTTTCCCTCCATTTTTAATAACCATTTTTCCAAGAGCCAGTAATGCATAACTCGTTTCCTGAGTGCTTAACCAGTATTTTGCGGACAGACGTTTGGCGATAGAAACAGCTAAATCCTGCTGTCGGTTATCTCCTAGAATAACCATAGTTTCCAGAGCCATAGCACGATTGCGAAATACGGAACCATAGGTACGATAGTCATTAGGTCTCTGCACAAAATCAATAGACGCTTTCTCCATGATTTCATTAGCGATTTGTACTTGTCCTACCACAGCATAAGCAGCAGCAAGTCGCCACCGAGCATCATTTCTCAAATTACCGTATTCTCTCAATCTATTCATTGCGGCAAGATCAGGTTGTTCTGCCAGAGCCAGTGTATACAAACGATATGCCTGCACCAGTGTAGTATTATAACCACTCCCTCCAGATCGCCATTCTCTTGCGGCTCGTTTCTGATATTTTAACCAGTTATTCATAAAGCTTAAGGGTAAACCATAGCCTTTACGACGCGCCTCAATCATAAAATGCCCCGCATAGGTAGTACCCCAATCATCAGCACGGCTTTCTCCCGGCCAGTAGCTTAAACCGCCTTGTGGGTTTTGAAAATTTCCTAACCTATTAATTGCCGCTTTGATATTACCTTGTGTTTTTCGTTGTTGTGCTACCGTCATATCAAAGAGCTCCTCCAGATACAGTTGTGGAAAGGCACTAGAAGTGGTTTGCTCCACACAACCATAGGGATATCGTATAAGATATTCCATACGCTTTGCAAAATTCATAGGAGGTAAAGTAGAGAATTCCAATGTACTACTATTGGTTCCCGCTTCTCCAAAGGTTTCATAATCCAATGTAAATGGCGTATTTGCTTCTAAAGTCACATTCTTGATCGTTTGTGTATAAGGATTTGGATTTTCTACATCGATTTCAACGGTATAGGTAGCACGTTCGCCGGCACCTTCGACCAGAATCTCAACGGTTTGAATACCAGTTGCACTTTTTACTTCAAAATCAAAAGGAACAATTTGTTCTCCAACCTCATTAAAACTGATCCTTTTAGTCAGTCCGTTTAATGGTGTAAAAGCAGCTGAGGTTTTGATTGTTATTTTGACATTCTTTACTTTGGGTTCCATGGCAAATACGGTGACGGGAAGTGTCACTTTTTCTCCCGGACTCAGTTTTCGCGGCAGCGATCCCAGAACCATGAGCGGTTTACGTACAGGTACGGTTTTTTCGGTATGTCCATAGGCACTTTTTTGCACATCTCCTGCAATAAGCATCGTGCGAACCGAACCGATATAATTGGCCATTTTTAAGTCATGGGTCGCTGTTTTATTTTCGCTTAAAGCGAAAGGGCCCAAATAGGTTACTACTGGCTTAAATCGCTCTGCCTTCTTATTTTTGGCAGCGGCGGCAGCATCACCTCCACCAACAGCATAAGTGTTTTCAATGTGACCCGAATAAGCTCCTATCACATCATCAAACGCATCAAAAGTAAGCACTCCAAGCGCCTGCCTACTATAAAAATGTTTATGTATTCCAGGCGTTTTAAATCTGGTAAGATCCAGCAGTCCTTGATCTACTACAGCGAGCGTATAAGTCATAGGGCGTCCTGTCTTTTCGCTGACA
The DNA here is from genome assembly GCA_964589085.1 of uncultured Flavobacteriaceae bacterium. Classification (GTDB taxonomy): domain Bacteria; phylum Bacteroidota; class Bacteroidia; order Flavobacteriales; family Flavobacteriaceae; genus Dokdonia. Next base: position 5,822 of record CAZPTJ010000120.1, read on the forward strand.
CTAATCCTGTAGGTTTCTTCTGGAGCAAGGACCTCCGGAAGTTTAAGTTCGGGCTGAAGAATGGTTGCCTGATCTTCAACTAACAATGGGATAACACCATATAGTCGCATAGGGAGATCATTGACCGTTTGCTCATGGGGTTGTAATAAGGCGATATGTACATAAACATTGGGCGCCATAGTCGACCGTACTGGGATTTGCACCGATGTTTCTCCCTTTTGGGTTGCTACCCACCAACTATCAATGACTCTAGTCCCATTCTCTATACTTATAAGTGCACGACCTCCTGCAGCAGATGGAAAATTAACGGTTGCCGTTTCTCCAGTTTTATAGGTTTCTTTATCTGCAGAAAAGATTAAAATTTTTGCGCTTTCTGGATCGCTTTGTATGCCCGACCAATTGCGATAGAAATAGGCAATGCGACCTGTGGCATGACCACTTTCTTCATCGATTACCCGAATCAGGTAACGCCCTCGTTGTTCATCAGGAATAGTAACGGTAAAACTACCTTTACCGTTTTGTGCAGTAGTGATCTCAAAATCCTGAACTGCAGTATGACTGGTGCCATTTTCATAACTGGCGTAATTGTCCCTACCACGATTCCACCACCAACGCCAGGACATTTGATATACCTTAATGCGAAGTTTACGTCCTCCTGCAGCTTTGCCCTGAGTATCGGTAGTCACCACATCAAACTCGGTACCTTCATCTGTAAAATAGGAACCATAGCGTCGCGTTTTGGGAGATTGCACCCCTACAAAATGACTAAAAGGTGCAATATCTTTAGTGATCACATCTAATGAAAAATCGCCACCTCCTTCATAGGCTTTGGTCACAAAGGCACCTCTCAGCATTCCTGGAGCACGAGCGCTAAGTTCCAGTTTTTGACTAAAACTTATATTTCCCTCAGCATCCAGAACGCCGTCCAGAACATTAAAAGAAACGGGTTCAAAGGAACGAATAGGATCATAAAAATTATAATTGGGATACTCCTTAAAAGGTGTATTACTACTACTGATACTCACTTCTGAGCTGATCTTTAAATTGCGAGCTGGAGCTCCATGCAACCAGGCCACACTAGCACTGGCTTGAACAGTCTGACTGGCATTAAGGATCTCATCTTCAAAATCCAAACGTACTTTTAAGCGATTGGGTTTAATGGTTTCTACTTTCAGACTTTTAGAAAAATGGGCACCTCCTACCGTAATCGTAGCATTGTAATTTCCTGTAGGTGATGTGTTTGTTGTTGTAATTGGAAAGTAATAAAACCCGTTTTGAGTTTTTGACCGGATCCCCTTCCGACCAGACTTCGTCTGCCCACCTTCCCCATTAATGGAGAAGGAGCTTTTATTAAGGACTTTACGATGGATTAATTTGCCCCGTGCATCGGTTACTTCCAGTTTTACAGGATGGCCTGAGGGCAATGGGTTTTCTTTATCGTCGAGCACAAAGGTGAGATGTATGGAATCCCCAGGACGATGAACACCTCGCTCTGTATATAACATCCCTTTTAAACCACGTTGTAGGGTGGTTCCTGAAATATCAAATTTACTCATCGACAGCGCATTCCCATCAGCCAATCGCAGATAGGCATAGTTATTACCTTTTTGAGCAATAGCAAATTCGGCATGGGATTTTGGTTTTATAATCGCCATTCCAGTGGCATCGGTTTTTGCTGTTGTTATGGGTTGCCGTTGATAGTTATATAAGGTAATTGTTGTATTAGGTTCGGGTGTTGTCGTAACCAGATCGGTAGTGGCAAAAAGGTAACTGTTGTCTTTACCTCTCTTAACGATCAAGCCTAAATCTGAAGCAAGGATATTAGCTTGTAAAAAACGACCTTCCTCATAATAAGCGGGGTGACAGGGATTGTCTCGCTGACGCCAGTTATATACGGTTTGCCGCCAGTTATAAATACGATTATCCCAATATTGTTCTTCACGAAGCTCTTCGTCTTCGACAGCTAGTTCTGGGGCTTCCTCCCCATAATAATCTTCGTAATAGGCATCAGTATTCTGATCTTCTGAAGCAATTTCTTCACAGGCATATAAAGCGTACTCTGGTCTAAAGCTTACCTCTACACGATATAGTGCTCCGGGATCTGCCTGTACAAGTTTAGACAGGTCTATCCCATACACTTTCCACCATCCATCTCCCATGGATTGAGCGTCCAGCTGGGTTTCCTTTGTTAATGCAATGGTCTTTTTGGCAATCCGTCTACCTACTTGCTTAAGATTATACGTATTGGTATTATCCAAACGATTTTCCTGAAGATAAGCGAGTACATTATTTTCAAAAACTTTGATTACACGCACGTCTACATGACTAAGGTTAACGGCTTCAAAATAAAAAGGGGTGTTTTGTGCTTGTGGTAGAATGGCACCATTAGTCACTTTACGAACTGCAGGTCGGAGTTGCTCAAAGGAAACAGTCTGCGTAACCAGCTCTTTGAGTTTATACCCTTCGGTACTTTGAATACCCTGAAAAATTTCTATTGTCGTGTCTCCTATCACACGTTGAGAGGGGTATACATGCAGCGTATTGCCTTCGACTTCAAAACGCAAATCGCCTCCGCCCTGCACCGCAACCAGACCTCTAAAATTCTGATTTTCCTTCAATGGATCAGAAAAATTAATAGCCACCGAAGGGTTTGCTCCGCGATCGGACTGTAGTTTTAGTACTTTAAAATTATTCAGCCCGGGAATAAGGACTTTGCTTTTATCTTTAGTTTCCGGAACATCTATGACCTCTCCATTCCAGGCGACCTCCAGCCAACTATCTTCAACAGCACGAGCAATACTATCAATACGGAAATTGATAAAACGGGAGGGGCTCTCTTCAGGATACCAATGAATCTTTACGTTCGAATCATCTTGTTCTGCTTTAAGCAGTTTTTTAAGAATGGTACTACGACCTTCCTCTGTATGTATTCCTGTTATGACATCGGCTGCCTGGATTGTCCCTTCCAGATATTGCCATTGTTTGTCATAGGACTGTAGTAACCCGAGGTTGACTACAAAATCTGGTTTTATCGTTTTAAAGGCAAAATTAAAAGTGCCTTGCTTTCCTTTAAAATCGTCATACAATAGATCCAAACGTACACTTACTCCATATTCGGTATCTGGTTCCAATAAGGTATCAGGAGTGAATACTAAGGTACGTTGATCACTGGTGGTTAATGTCCCCTTGACTTTTGGAGTAATCCTAATGAGATTTGCAGGCAGTTCCTGATTGACTTCAAACTGTGTAAGGGCTTGTGCCAGCCCAATGCGTATAGGGTTTGTAATACTGGTACGTCCTGAAGTGGTATAGGAAATATAGTCCTGAAACTTGTACGGATTATCAGTGGGTTTTGGTCTTTTTTGGTCACAGGAAAGGACGAACAGGTACAATAGTACAATGATGGTTATGCGGCTCGTGTGCATAGCGGTGGTTTTAATACACTACAGGTGTACGTTAGTTAGACTACGGCAAGGTTTTAAAGTGCACTATAAAGTAACTCAAATCAAACCGTACTCAAAAAATTATTTTTGATTTTATCTGTAGTCAACCACCGGGGTAGGGATCGGTGTATATACCTGATTTCAGGTAGTATGTTAACGTAAAGGTTACATTTTATGGTATAAAACAAAAGAGGTTTGGGAGGAATTTAACGTTTT
>CAZPTJ010000121.1:0-9399 GCA_964589085.1 uncultured Flavobacteriaceae bacterium
TTATGGTGTTATTTTCTTTGGGCATTATACGTTTGATTAGTAATTTTTATGAAGGCAAACTAGAGCAGAAAAATTTAAAATTGGAAGATGGAGTTTTAAACTTGTCCAAGTTAAATGCTTCTCTGGAGAGTTATCAACAGAACTTATCCGAAATACGTCAAATGACGGTGCAGGATACCGAGGTAAAAGAAAATACGGTTGAGGAAAGCTCTTCTAAAGAACCTTCAAAACAACGATTACTTACCTATGTAAGAAACGAAATGTTATCCATTGCCACGGAGGAGATTGCCTATATTTATGTGGATAATACGATTACTTATGTTATTCGTAAAGACGGTAAACGTTCTACATCCAGTGAAAGCTTGGATCAGATATTTTCTACACTTAATGAAAAATCTTTCTTTAGAGCCAATCGACAAATAATAGTTGCGATTTCGGCAATTGATAAAATTATCAAGTTTGGAAATAGTAAACTTAAAATTCAGGTGCGCCCGGAATCTGAAGTTGACATTATTATAGGAAAAAATAAGGCAGCAGCGTTTAAGCAATGGCTGGATTCTTAAACTGCAGAATCAATATTATATTTTTTAAGTGCGTTTAATTGCTCATATAAATGCTGACAGGAAGCTAATAGTTCCTGACTAAAACCTTCGGTAGTATATGGTTTCGGGCTATGTTTTTTAAAAATATGGTCTGTAGTATCGAGATTCAATTCTTTATATACCTGAGCGTATACTTTTTCGGGATATTGAACAATATCTTTAAATGATATGAACACGCAATTAGATACTACATTATTGAGCACATAGGTGTAATAGTTTTTCCATTGCAACAACCAATAGTTTATTGTATGCTCTTTATATTGATCAGTCGGCATATTTAAATTATCCTGAAGTACAAAGGGTTTATGATTATTGCCAAACTCATGATGCCCTAAATAATTGAAGTAATCTTTAATAAATGGATCTTGTTGTTGTTGCTTGGAAAAAAATAAATGCAATTTTAACAAAGAAGCTGCATGATTAAGAGGATCTCTGTAAAGTATAAAAATTGTAGAAGAAGCCAGTTTTGCAATAGTATGCAATCGCAAGATGGTATTGTTATTTTTAGAGAGGTACCGATTTTTATTTTTGGATAAACAAATTAAGGACAGATATACTTCATATTTCTCTATGATTTCATTAGAAATTTCATGTTGTACTAAAGCATTTTCTGTAATGTATTTGTTTTTGAGAAAGACTTTCCAGAAATATTCATCAAAAGCTTCTGGTGAGTTTTGATTAACCTGAATACCATCCTTATGCGCCCTTTCGCGGGATATTATGGTTTGTTTGTTTTTCCAAAGATTGGGTAAAAACAAGAATGGCATATTAGCGTATTGAAGGGAGGCATATACTCCAGATTGGAAAATTGTACGCATAAATGCTGTAGTGCCTGATCGTGCTAGTCCGGTAACAAAAACTTTTTGAAGGACTTCATTTTTCTTGAACTTAGATTCATAAAGTGTTTCTTCAATTTCAAATGAAGTCTTTGATAGAAAAGGATTTCCCAAATAGAATCGATGTAACCCTTTGGCTATTTTGGAATAATCAGACATTCAATCTTTTGTAAAAGATAAATGAAATGACAGCTCCTGTAGAAATTATAATACCTATAGTGCTGAAGAATTTTGATGTTTGTAAAGGTAAGCCTAGGCCTTCAAGAAGATATATTAGTATAAATGGGAATATGACAAGAATTAATTTTAAAACTAGCATAGCAAGCAACCTTAATTGCTTTGTAATTTGCATAAATAACTGCTTTTGCCTCACATCATCAGATAGTTCTTTATTAGACATAATATGAAACTGCGCTTGATATGAAGTGATTAATTCACTGCTATCAGAGATAAATTGTAGGCGTTCAAAAATAAAACAAGAAATGAGGGTAAGTATAAATATCAATACAAACTCAATCATTTTTTGAGCTCGTTTTAGTGAAAAATTTAAATAACTTTTTTAAAGGAATCCAAAAAATAGCTACTAAAAAAGAAAAAATAGTCAAGAATAGACCTAAAATAATAGCTATTACTCCTCCTCCTAATCCTGGTCCTATATATGAAAACATATGTATTTAATTAATTATTCTACTCCAATTCAAGGCTGTAATATGGTCTTTATCCACTCTTCGTGCAAACTCTATTTTTTTTGTAATAGAATCCCCAAAGATAATGCGACCATAATCTGTTTCTTCTACAAAGATATCACCATTTGGCAAGATTGTGCAATTTCCTTGAGTAGGAGTTCTTATTTTTTCTTTAATAAGTAATTCAGAAAAAGGAGTGGATATAGAATCATTGGAGAAATGATACATATAGATTTCATTGTTTCCATGAATGAAATGAAAGCTTTCTTTCATAATTTTCTCTCTGGAATAATCTAGTATTATGTCATTACCAAAAACAATTATTTTGTCCTTTTGATAAAAATGAGGATCGTGTTGCGCACTCCAGGGACCTTGTTTCAACCATATTATTTTATTAGTATCCGGACGATAAATAAAAACTATCGATAGGTTTCTACAGGAAATTAATAGATCTCCCTTTTTCCAATAATCACCATCTTCCAATGCAGGTTGCACATCATTTAAATGAATGAGATCATTAATCAGATAACCATTTTTATGTAGTAAAGAAGTATATCCATTTTCTTCAAGAATTGAGATCACGCTTTTGTAAGATAAGATTTCTCCAGTAACAATATCTAATTCTACAATAGTATCATCTTTAAGATGAGTGCTATATTCATCATAGTTTTCAGGAAGAAATGCATGTTCGTCTGATTTGAAATTTCGACCGGGAAGATAAAGATTGCCACGGTGATTTAATTCAATAGAATGATGTGCTTTAAAAGAGTTATTTAACCATTCTATTTCGCTTCGAGCATTTATTTTTACAATTGAATACCCCGTGCTGAAAACAACTGAAGAATCTTTAAGCAATAGCGGATGTTCAAAATTAATATCGGCACCTTGATCAAAAATAAGTAGATTTTTGGGATTATATGATCGTTTGGATATTTCTCTGGAATCAGGATTCCACTCCTTAATTACAGTCCCTTTTTGAATGTCCAAAAGTTGAATTTTAGCATCAAAAGGAGCAGCTTTGTACGAAATCAAAAGTTTGGGATATGTTTCAATGTTCTTGGAATAATAAGAGAAACCATCACTTAATTTGTCGTTAGGAATCAAAAATTTAGGCTTCTTAAAAAAAGACTTTACTTTTCTACTTACATCACTAGTCTCATAAATAACCTCAGAAATAGTATTTCCCAACTTTTGTTTCCCCTTATCTGGATTGCTATGGACTATTCTAGTTAAACCCGTAATAAGTAAAGTATATAATATAAAACCTGTAACGAAAATAAGAAGGTATCGTAGGTTTATTTTTCTTTTTGACATAAGGTAAAAATAATAATCTTTTTATGTATGGTCGATGTCAAAATACTAATAAATGGAGTGATGTTGAAAAAGGGACACTTACTTTTTTTGTTTGCGATCAAACATTTGTAAGAATTTGCTAATGAAATCATCATTAATTCCAAAAACTCCTTTAAGCTTACTGTAGAGGGTAATACATTGTTTATCCAACCATATGAAAATAGATTTATAACCATCGTTTGGACGTGCCTTATAATTTGTTGCTCTTTTTTTAAAGGAACCAGGTTTTTCTTCTGTAAAATAATATATGGCAATTGATTTTCTGGTATTTTCGTCTGGACAGTTGAGTGGTTCGGGCACACCGTGAAAAGAGTCCTGATCAGTATTGAAAATAACCGCTCGGTTAAATATAGGTGCGATTTTCCTTACGCAATGTGTCATTTCCTTATCCCAAAGTTCCAGGTCTCCATTATAAGAAACTTCCCAATTTTTGTTTAAATACAATAGTAGATTAACACGTCTGCGCCAATTCTTTTTATGAGGATGTACAGTAAAGTCTGCGTGAATATTTAAAAAACCCGATCGCTCAGTTTGATGAATGCCTCCGCCTTCAAAACTGGTATCAGGAATAAGACTAGGGATGCCAGTAAGCCGTTCCAGATAATTTATAAATCTAATCGAATTAAATTCCTTGATGATATGCTCTCTAATAAATTTAGGAATCAATTCAAGTTTATTTAAACCGTGTTTTTTTTCATTGACATGGATGTAATGAATCCAACCCTGATCGACTACTTTAGGAAAAACCGAAAGCGCTTTATTTGCTGCCCAAGTTTCAAGAAACCCATCTAAAACAATATGTGGATAAGGAAGTGTTTCCTGATATTTCAGCTTATGCGTCCGTAATAGTTCCTGCCATTTAGAGTAATCAAAAATGGTAGAAGAAGTTTTCCCTAATATTTCCATGAATAATATGCAAATACCTTAATGTGAATTGGTTAATTTTCATTAAGGATAGATTAAAGATAACTTTAAATCTTTCTCTTCCATACTAAAATGAAATTAAAACTATTTTTGCTCTGATGATATCCTTTTTTAAAAAACACCTACGACTCATAATATACCTTACGCCACTAGTTATTCTTTGTGTTTTTGTTTTTATATCATCATTGTCATTTATGCTCCATGATTTTGGAAATAGCTACTTCCCTGCTTTAATGGTGCATCAGGGTATTGCTCCCGAAACTATTATTTTTGATATTTATGATTTTAATCAATATGTCTGGAATTTAGGGTATTCGGATGTCTTGTTGGATTTTTACTTTAATAGCCCTTTCAATACCACTGCTTTTTATGTATTGGCCTATATTGAAGATGCTTATTTGGCTAAAGCTATTTTTAATAGTATCAATATTATTGTACTGATATTAAGTGTTATCAAATTAGTTCAAATCTATCAACCAAAGCAACTTTGGGGAATACTATTAATCCCTATATTATTTTATATTCCTATTAAAAACGGGATTTTATATGGACAGTCCTATCTACTTATTCTTGCTTTAGTGATTTTCGGTTTTTACCAAATACAAAAACAAAAATCTGTTGCAGGAACTACTGCATTAGGTTTTGTGGCGCTCCTAAAATTTTTCCCAGTATATTATGGAATTCCTATACTGTTTCACCGTAAATGGAAGGTCATTTGGGTAGGTATAATTGTAACTGTTATCTGGATTGGAATAGGAATTTTTCACTCAGGAGTTTCTTTATGGGATTTCTTTTTTTTTGAGGTGTTACCGGATGGAATGCGCAACGGCACTGTTATGGACTTTAGAATAAACTCGCAGTCTTTTGACGTTTTCTTTAAAACCCTATTTGTATCTGATGCTTATTATAATCCAGATGCAATGTTTGACTCGCCTATAGCATATCGCATTTTAATATGGATAGTGAAGGCTCTGATTTTAGGAGTAACCATACACAGTAGTTGGAAAAAACGCAACCACCTCTTTTGTTTACTTTCTATATGGATTGTTGCCCTCTTTTTACTGCAAAGCAAAACATCATCATATGCTCAGATTTTATGGCTTATACCTGCTTTCCATATATATACTTCTTCCTTAAGTAAGCGATTTAAGGTTGCCTTCTTTGCCACACTTCTTATTGTTTGCAATTTGCCAATAACCACCTTGATAGACCTTCCTGTATTTTTTAAATTTTCTCGCTTATGGTTAAGTGTGGTATTAGCTTTTATTTTTTATCGTAGTTTGGAAATACGATTTGATTGGCGCTATCTGGGATTGACTTTAATGCTATTGCTACCTCTTAATTCCAGAATATTTTCAGGCGAAGATATTGATACCGCGACTTATGTGCTTGATGAGAAAAAGTATTTTATGATTTATGATTATGAAGTTGTAAATGGGAAATTACAGTATGGTGCTTTGGGGCGAAATGGAGATGAACGTATTTTAACCGATATTTCTATAACAGATTTTGATGAATCTGAGGTTACCCTCATAGATAATCAGATATATCTAGGAGGGAAGCAGCTTACTATTACAAATGAACTTAAAAAGAAACCCGTTTTAATAAATTCTTGTGAGGTTTATTATTTGGGAGATAGAATGTCGAGACGTGGTGCCTTCACTTTAAAAAAGATCAATATTTGTAATCCCTGATGAAACGATTCTTAAAATATCATATTAAAGATCGTATTGTACTGACACAACAAGCGCAGGCTTTAAAATATAGTCAAGAAGCACCCATACTTGTCTTTACCATGGCAAAAGTAGGTTCTTTGAGTGTTTATCAATCACTCAAAATGTGTAGTACAGCTCCAGTTTTTCATATTCATACATTAGATGAAACAGAAATTGCAAATGGAATACAAAAATGCTATGCTCAGGGAGTATTCCCAGATAGTAGAAGCCCTGTTTCTTTGCTTAATAAGAGTGTGATTCAAAAAGGCAGACCCTTTAAAGTTATTTCTTTATTCAGAAACCCTATTGAGCGAAATATTTCAGCATTTTTTGATGCTTTTGAAGTCCATATGGGAATGCCTGCATCTAGATATCATGGGGATATCCAGACATTAGAAGATGCATTTTATACTAAGGTCAATCAGCAATATGCAATACACTGGTATGACAGACATTTTAAAAATGGGATTGGTGTTGATGTATTTGACATACCTTTTGATACACAAAAAAAATATAAAATATTAAAGAACGATCAGTGTGAGATACTGTTGATGGATAGTCGTTTGACCGACGAAAACAAGGAAACCGTAATTGCTGATTTTTGTAATCTGAAAACTTTTGAATTGAAAAATGTTAATGTGACTGCTCAATTGAAACATGCCGGTCTTTATAAGAGGTTTAAATCACATATACGCTTTCGCGAAAGCTATCTCAGTGAACAATTAGATTCCAGATATTTTAATCATTTTTTTAGTGGTGACGATAAACAGAAGCTAATTAAAATCTGGAAAAAAGATTAATCAAATATAGCTGCTTCAGTGTTAGATTTTTCTCGGATAGATACTGGAACTTTCTGAACTTTCCAAGGAGCTAGAAGATCAACTTCTGAACGATGATATAGATCACCCAAAAAATCAAATTCTTCGTGGCGATGTGTAGTCAAATGTCCTATGCGTTTCCTTATTTCTTCTTCGGGAAGACCCCACTCTTCTACAAGATGCGCTAGCGAAGGTTCCATAAAAGTGATATAGGCAATCTCCATTTTAGTATGATTCCGTCTTTTGTGAATGGCTTTATCTTTCCATATGGTATTCTGGTAGGCGCGTAAAGCAAGTCCGTAATGTGTAAGTGTATCTTGAAAACGCTCATATGTTAGGTAATCTGGGACATTCAATTGTATTCGAAACATAGGTTGTATTCCAGATTCATGACACCACATACATTTGGCAACTTTTCCAGCATGAGTAACTGTATTATCTGCAACTTCTTTAATTGTGCCATTGTGATCATAAACACCAAATCGAGATAAACCGTTTTCCATGAGTTCAACAGTTTCAAATTCAATCGGCACTTTTGTTATGGAATCAACTTCTGCAGAAATATAAGCCTGTTTTTTCCCTGTTTTATTTTTACTATGTGAGATAATGCGATGCACTTTGGAAACTCCAGAATTATTAATGTAGCCTGGGATTGAGTCAAAAGTATAGGCTGTCCGGAAGGTATCCAACATCGTTGGGACAGCTGTTATTTTGTAGTATTGATCGGGATTTCCTATGGTCATAGCCATATAACGTCCAAGATCAATAGCATTTGTTTTTTGATACTCCTCACTCTTCTTTAATTGTATGTGCAATTGTTTTAGGTATACCGTAGCTTGAGGTGAAAATGCGAGTTTATCTGTATGTAGTTTAAAAGTTTTTTTATCGTGTTCTAAGCCTGTCCAAATCGAATCCATTGCACCATTTGAACCTAAAAAAGACAAACACCATTTTAATCCGATTTCAGCATCTTCTATCGTTTCTTCGGGATATGATTTATTCCATTTAAGGTTGATTTCATTTCCGTCAGTGACCTTAGTATTGCATGATATAACTAGGAGTAATGTGATTATCACAAACATATTTCGCTTTAAGCGAACTATATTTTTAAGGAAGAACCATTTCATATATATAGTAATTACCTTTTCGGAGGATACTGTTTTCAAACTTTTGTAAAAAACGATAGTGTATGCCTTTTTCCATCGTATTCCATGCAAAACTATCTATAGGGAAAAGGGGTTGATATGAAATGAAGATAAGACTTTCTGATTGACTTTGGAGTAATTGATTTAGTGATTGTAAGACCATTTCTTTGGACGGAGCAGATACTTTGGTGGGATCACCCCAAACACAATAGCTACAATATGCATTATAACTGGTAAAAAAGATTGGACGTTCCAAATAGGCACTTAAAGCGGTACCATCACAAGCTTTGGTAGCAATGATCTTTGTGTCCAGGCCTTCGCTTTTTAGATATGCAATAGTTTGTTTTGCATTGGTAAATGGACGTGCAATATCCATACTATACGCTGTTATCCCAGTAATACATTGAATGACTAATAAACTTAAGATCAATTTGGGTTTCATTTTTTCTAACGGAAGAAATGAAAACCATCGCGAGAAGCGTATTTCTTGAGAAATATAATAACGATCAATCCAAAGACCCACAATTAAAATCAAAAAGAATAATCCTTGATAACGTGCTGCAGATAATTGGGTGATGTAAAAAAATAAAAAGATACCTGCCATACTAAGATAAGCATAAAGCAATACGAGTTTGTTTTTAAAGAATAGGAAAAAAGGAATTGATAAACTGAGTATCCCCAAAATACTGCTTATGGATTTGCTCGTATTTATCAGTAGATTGCTATTCCAGAAATTAACAGTTCTAAAGTCGGGTAATGCTATAACACCCTTAAAAAACCCAATAATACTTTTAGAACCCCGCTCAGTTAATGGTATTTTTTGAGCAGATTCTATAACTACATTACCTGAAGATGGAATAATTTGATATAAAGCTACAATTAATCCAATCCCAAAAATGCCTAAACTGATGATTACTTTTCCGTTAAAAGTAAAGCCTTGTTGTTGTATGTGTTCCAGAAGTATCATACATACTATGACTAAACTTAATACCATAAACATTGCGTGACTGTTACTGGCTAAAGCCAAAAGAACAAACAGTAAGGGCATCTTTTCTTTGCGATGTGAATATATACTGCAGGCTGCAAATAAAAATAGAATACCTAGTATATAATTTCTACTCAAAAGATTGTATTCAAACAGCATATAATACCCAAAAACAAATAGTATTTTATGAAGTATTTTAAAAGGAGCATTTTTTAGAAATATATAAACAGCTATGGTAGCAAGAATTCCATGAAAAATCTGCATCCATAGAGGGTCACTAGTTATCCGCGTTATAAAAAAAAGTAGGAGATTCCAAAGTATGGGATGACCTTCAG
>CAZPTJ010000122.1:0-9303 GCA_964589085.1 uncultured Flavobacteriaceae bacterium
CTGGCTAATGATGTCTTCCAAGTCATGTCCCAATTGGAATTACAAAAGGCACCGGATGAAACGCTGGATCAACTCGATGGGATTTATCAAAAAACACGCGATATTTCCAAAGAACATCAACCTATAGATACAAATACCCCATTTCCCAAAACATTAAGTACCATGTTAAGCAGTTTAGTCCCTGAACATGCCAAACTTGTTTTACGAGGACTTGATAATTTTAAATGGGAGACGTTAAACATGCAAAAGAAAACAGAATTGTATCGCAGTTTACAGGAGTTAATGACCAATATGAAACGGCATAGCCAAGCAACACATATAACCATTGCTTTTACTAAAGTGGGTCAGGCACTTAAAATACGCTATTCAGATAATGGAGTGGGGATACAAACTGCTAATTATCAGAAAGGAGGATTGCAAAATGTGGAAAGCCGTATCGCTTCGATTAAGGGAATACTTACTTTTGAAACGGATGATATCTCTGGGCTAAAAGCTGAGATTCAAATTCCCGTTTAAATCAGAAGGAAATATGTTTCAAAAAATATTAATTGCAGAAGATGTAGCCAGTATTAATATAGGGATTAAAGCTATTTTAGATAGTCTGGCAATATCAGAAATTGCCCATAGTGATTATTGCTATGGAGCTTACCTTAAAGCAAAGAAAGCCATACTGGATCAACGGGCTTTTGAATTGCTTATTTGCGATCTGTCATTTACCCCAGATCATCGTGATCAAAAAATAAAATCTGGACAAGAGTTAATCCAATTGCTTAAAAAAGAGCTCCCGAATTTAAAAATTATTGTCTTTACAGTAGAAGATAATAGCAATATTGTCAAAGCGCTTTGGGAAGATGTCAAAGTAGATGGTTATGTATGTAAAGGGCGTGATGGTACTAAAGAACTTCTTGAAGCCATACAATCCGTTTATAATAAAGAACGATTTTTATCCACTCAATTAAAAACAGCATTAAAACAAGACAATACTTTTATTTTATCTGCATATGATGAACAGTTATTACAACTATTAGCAGCAGGGTATACGCAGGATCAGATAGAACTTAAGTTTAAGGAAGATGGTGTTTCACCAAGCAGCCGCAGTTCTATTGAAAAACGATTAAAAGATTTACGAGAAGAGTTTGATGCACAAACTACGGTACACCTTATAGCACTTTTGCTAGGAGATAAGAAACTCTAATACTACCTTTTTAAATAAAAACAATCCCTTACGGATTTCCGTAAGGGATTGTTTTTTAATGGTTTTAAGTTTGAACTGTAATACTATTAAAACTTAAAATCATGACACAAACACCACTAGGAACAATTAGGAGAACAGGACAAAAATGTCCTGAATCAGGAATATGGCAAGCCCAAACTCCTCCCAAAAACCCAATTCCTTTATCTGAAGGAGAAACCTTTCCTCCTCATCAAGGAGCAGCAACAGATTGGAAATTAATTAGACATGCTTAACTAATAGACAGTAGAATTAACCTCTTTTTCAAGTATACAAATACTCATTGAGGCGAATAATGACTACTAAGTTTTAGCAACAATATTCTTAACTATTAAAATTTAAAATCATGGCAAAATTTGAAATTAATAAAAGCAGAAACGATCAATATTACTTTGTTCTGAAAGCTGGGAACGGTGAACCCATAGCAACCAGCGAAATGTATGTGTCCAAACAAGGTTGTAAACATGGGATTAATTCGGTGAAGAATAATGCAGCCGATGCAGAAGTAATTGATTTGACCTAATCATTTCTTTACAGTGAAGACAAAGCTCTACTTTCTAATAAATGAGAACCATTATGTTTCTACATTCATTTATGGCCTTATTATTTTAAATATTCTCTGCTTAATTGGAGAATCACAACCATCCCAAGTAGTATCAAATACATCATTTTTCTATTGGATTGAGATAGTATCAGTGATTGTTTTTAGTATAGAGTATGGGATACGGTTTTGGGTTTCGAAAGAACGTATAGCTTTGGAGGAAAAAGAAAGGAAACATTGGCATTATGCATTGACAGGATATGGGATTATTGATCTTTTATCAATCCTTCCGTTTTATTTGCCTTTGCTTTTCCCTTTTGATCTACGCATACTAAGAATATTAAGATTGTTACGGTTGTTGCGCATATTTAAACTGGGGCGATACTCTAAATCAATCAAGACGATTACAGATATTCTCAGAGAATCTAAACCAGAATTGTTTATTACCGTTTTTATCGCCTTTATCCTTCTAGTGCTGTCTTCCACTTTGATTTTTTATGCAGAACACAATGCACAACCCAATCATTTTTCCAGTATTATCGATTCTTTTTGGTGGTCATTGGGAGCATTGACAACTGTAGGATTTCAAGAGGCTAATCCTATTACACCACTTGGAAAGTTTTTGAGCGGATTTATAGGAGTAATAGGAATTGGTTTTGTTGCACTACCCACTGGGATTATAAGTTCTGCATTGATAGAGAAAGTGCGGAGTAATACTGTAGAGTGTGATCAGGAATCCTGTTCTAATTGCGGATTTAAGAGATGAATACAATAAAAACATATACAAAACGGGTGTCTTTTTTATGCGCTATCCTTTTATTTCTGGCAGTGCTTAAACTCCCTATGGAATACTATCGGTTTTTAAGAGTCATCGTTTTTGTAGGAGCACTTTTAATTGTTATCAAAAATTATAAGGAGCAATTATTTTGGGTGTTTCTTTTTATTGGAATCGCTATACTTTTCAATCCAGTGTTTCCCATATATCTCTATAAACATAGCATCTGGATGCCTATAGATATTGTAGTGGGAATACTCTTTTTGTTGGACTGTTTCTTGATTCAAAAGCCTAAAGAAGAAAATAAATCTATAGCTCCTAAGGATATTAAAACCTATGGGAGAGACAGGATCTATTAATAACAAAACCATATAATATGGAAGAAAACACGATACCAGAAGTATTAAAGAGTCATTTTTTAAACCTGTATCAAATTGCTTTAGCTGATGGAGATTTTAGCGAACTGGAAATGAAAATGCTTTATGATTTTGCAGCAGAACGGGGTGTGCCTAAATCACATCTAGATAAGATTCTGATAGCAGGTCATACAACTGTGAATTTAATTCCTAAAACCTTACGGGAAAAGATAGCTTATCTGCACGATTTTACCGTGATGATCTGGGCAGATACTATCGTGACAGTAGATGAACGTGTTGCATTAGAAAAGTACATCTCCCGTTTTGGATTTTTGGATGAAAATATTACCTCCTTAGCAAATTACCTTATTGATGCAGTAAAGGATGGAAAGACAAAACAAGACATTATTGACCAATTAAATTAAGGAAGATATGGAACTCAAAAAACTATTCCAGCTTAAGCCCAAAGATGTAAGTCTTACTATTGATAAAGAAGAAACTTCTGATGAAGTCTCTAGAAAACGCACCTACCATGAAACGGGTTATAGGGATAGTTCTCGTAATATGGGTCATGCGCAAACGCTATCTATCTGTCTGGACGCTGTATATGCAAGATTTGAGAACGAAGAAAAAGAACTCCATCATAAGCAAGAAGATCTTAAAAAACCTTATACCGAAGAACAAGATCGCAAAGCGTCAGAAATTAAGGGTTTTAATGTCGCTATCGATAATGCCGAAGAAAGTATAAAACACACTTTAGAAAAAAATGACACTATTGAAACTGCTATAAAAGACATAAAATTTGAAATAACAGATATCCCGCAAAATCCGAATGTCTATGGAGTTGAAGCTAAAAAAGGAGCTTCTTCAAAATTTTGGATTGGTCTAGTTGTTTTGATGCCATTAACAATATATCTATTTATGTTTTACTCTTCTGTTGTCTACTCTGCTATGGAGAAGCAATTTACATATGAAGATGATCGCTGGTACGTGCCTGATGCTATTCTACTTGCTTTTGAAGATGGTTTTCAAGCTCTGGCTACAGTGATTTTTGCACCTTTTATCTTTATAGGTTTGGGATACCTTATTCATATGTTTTATCAAGGGAAGAATATAGTTTCCTATGTAAAACTCTCTGGAATTATTTTATTGACTTTAATTTTTGATGTACTCTTAGCATTCTTTGTAGAAAAGAAACTATGGCAACTCAATGTAATTGATGAGAATGCAAAGTTTGGTTTTAATGAAGCGATACAGAGTCAAGAATTCTGGCTCATTATCTTTTTAGGATTTATTGCCTATCTCATATGGGGATTCATTTTTGATTTTGTCATGGAAGAACACAAAGAAAAGGATAAAGTTAAGAATGCTATACGCAAACGTCATGAGCAAATAGTAATTCATAAAGAGCATATACAAGATAACGTTACTAAAATTGATGAATTAAAAGAATTTATAAGAAGTGTAAAAGAACAAATATCTGACGCAAGGGGTCGTATTGAAACCTTACAGCGTATTATTGATGGAACGATAATCCCAACTGCAGAATATAAGCTCTATGCTACAGAATACATGCAAGGTTGGCTCACTTTTATGGGTGAAAAATTAGCCCTTTCGCAATCTGAAAAGGATGGCAAAATTTCTGAATGTCATACTATTTATGAGAATCACCTTAAAGCTGTAGGTGTACGAGAAGATTATCAAAATACAATATTCACTAAAACACTATAGTATTATGAAAACTTGGATACTCATAGGAATTCTATTAGGTGTAATTTCCTGTAAAACAGAAGGAAACGAAAAAACTATGGAAACTGAAAAAGCTCGGGAATCTTATATAATTAAAAAAAGAGTAAACGAAACCTGTCCAGATTACCTAAAAAAAAGAAAGAAAGATAACCTGAACATAAGCATACTTCTAGACCTTTCTGGCAGGATAGATAGTCCGGGACAGCAAGCCAAAGATTCGGCATATATAAGCTTGCTCTCTAAAACCTTTAATGACCATGTAAGAACTAAAAAATTAGGACTGCTTCATGATAAGATAGAGGTGTTCTTTGAGCCTGCTCCACAAAATTCAGAAATCAACAAATTATCAGATCAATTAAAGATATCGTATGTAAAAGGGGTGTCTAAAAAAGAATGGATACCCAGGACAACAAAATTATATGCAAAGTTACCTACACAAATCTACAAGTTGGCAAGGGTAGATGCCAAAAAACAAAATGGATATCCTGGATCAGACATCTGGCGTTTTTTTAAAGATCATGTTAAAGATTATGCCATAGAATCTTGCAGCCGTAATGTAGTAGTCATTTTGACTGATGGATATATGTATTTTAACGGAACAACACAACAAAAAGAGAACCGTACTGCTTATATCACTTCAAAGTCATTGCGTAAACTTGGGCTTAATATCTCAAATTGGGAGACCAAAATTAAAGAAAAGAATTTGGGATTTCTTCCAGCAACTTCAGATCTTGAGGATCTTGAAGTACTAGTAATAGGAATTGAAAATCAAAATCCAGAAAACCCATACACACAAGATATTTTACAAGCTTATTGGAGTCAATGGTTTGAAGAAATGGGTGTCAAGCGTTATAAAATCAAAGATGCAGACCTTCCATCTAATATGGAAAAAGTAATTCAAGATTTTATACTTTAAAAACAAATAATTATGGGATTTAAATATTACAGACGTATAAAATTAGGAAAAGGATTAGGATTGAATATTAGTAAATCTGGTATAACCACCAGTTATCGATCAAAACGCGGTTCAATTGGCTCAAAAGGCTATTCTATTCGTACGGGAATACCAGGTTTAACTTATGGAAAAGGGTTTAAAAAATCAAAAAGCGGGTGTATGCTTTTTATCTGTTTTATGATCCTTATAATTACATTATTTTCATGTGCTACAGACGATATAGATGATACGGGAAGTGGTGATTGTTCCTGCTCAGACTTTTCAACACAATCTCAAGCACAGTCAGCTTTCAATAGCGATTCTTGCGGAAACGAGCTGGATAGAGATAATGATGGCATTGCTTGTGAAGACCTTCCAAACGGTTGATCCTATGAAAGAAATTATAGCAGTAGGTGTACTTTGTGTTTCCTTATTTTATTTTACTTCGGGAAATGCAGATGTGTATATCTGTAACAGTTCTGGAGCAAGTCGTTATCATTATCAAAAGAATTGTAGAGGATTAAATGCCTGTAAATCAGAAATTAAACAAATCACCCTAAAGGAAGCTCAAAAACGAAAAAGAACACTTTGTGGTTGGGAAGATTAATTTTATATTTAAAACTAATCTACCTCTTATGAAAGTTATCATATTTTGTTTTGCTTTTAGTTTAAGCATATCTATACAGGCCCAACAACTCACCGCAGAGCAGCTTCTGGACAAAGCCATTACCTACCATGACCCTCATGGAAATTGGGAACAATTTGCTGGAGAATTTAAAATTGTTCTGGAGATGCCTGATCAACCAGACCGCGTAAGTTTGGTGACCATTGATCTTAGCGAAAGTTATTTTAATTTGAGTACGGAGCAAGATGGAAAAAATAGCTTTCGCGAAATTAAAAATAGCGATTGCCGATTTTCTGATGATAATGGCGATGTAGTTGAAACTACTATTTCAGCTAAGGAATGTGAGCGTACAGTTCTATTTAAAAACTATTATACCTATCTCTATGGACTGCCGATGAAACTAAAAGATCCAGGTACACATATAGATCCACAGGTAAAAAAGAAAACGTTTAAGGGTAAGGAGTATTTGGTAATTCGAGTGACCTATGACGCACAGGTCGGAACAGACATCTGGCAGGTCTATTTTAATCCCGATACCTATGCGATGGAAGTCTATCAGTTTTTTAAAAGTGATGATGAAACTACGGGAGAATATATTTTATTAACCGATGAAGTAACTATTAATGATATCAAAGTACCAAAAGATCGTGCCTGGTATTACAATAAAGATAACGGATACTTAGGGACAGATCGTCTGCTGAAAGTTAAATGATTCCGAAATTTTGGAGTGGTAAGGATAAAATTCAGATATTGAAAAGGTATTTATAAATCTCTAGATAATGCCAAAAAACTACCTCCTTATTTTATGCATATGCTTTACTATATGTGTTAATGCTCAAATTATTAATGAGCCTCCTTATATCCTTACTATTGAAGAATTGAAAGACTGGACTGAAGATGGGCCTACAGCAGATGTTTCCCTTATAAGCTCTGAACCTTTAGCACAGCGTTTTGAAAATACAGCAACGCAGTTAAATCCTGAGCTAAATGCCAATATGGAAATTGCATATTTACCTGATGGAATGAACAATTTTGCCAACTATGGAGAAGAACAAGCACAATTTAATCTCTATAATTTCACCAATTGGTCGTATATCGATCGCTTAGTTTGGTTTGGAGGTACGGCAAGTCAAACGGTACAGTTACCCTCAGCACCTTGGACAAATGCTGCACATCGTAATGGCGTTAAGGTATTGGGGAATGTATTTTTTGCACCGGTTGCTTTTGGAGGCAGTACAGCAACACTAAACAATTTTTTGGAGCAAGATGCCGATGATAATTTTATTGTAGTACCTATTATGATTGAAATCATGCAGTATTATAATTTTGATGGCTGGTTTGTCAATCAGGAGACAAGCACCAATCCTACAACGGCACAACGCATGAGAGATTTTCTGGAAGCACTTACCACTGCCGTAGAAGCTTTAGATAAGGAAGTCATGTGGTATGATGCTATGCTCATAAACGGAACCGTAGGATGGCAGAATTTCCTCAATGGAAATAATAGTCGTTTTGTTCAGGATAATGAAGATGGTGATTCGTCCAATGGATTTGAACAACGCGTGAGTAGCAATATATTCATCAACTTTTTTTGGAATTCATCGGCTTTACCCAATGCGTCCAGAAATCGGGCAAACACCATTGGAAGGTCTTCTTTTGACGTATTTACTGGAGTCGATGTGTGGCCGGATCGCAATCAGGCACCTTTTGAAACAGGAGGTAATAATTGGATGTCGTTGCTCCATGAAGACCCTACAACCCCATATACCTCGTTTGGACTTTTTGCACCAAACTGCGTATTTAATAATTCGCAATATTCTACGTTTAACCAGAACCCTAATGACTATATAAATTTTTACAGTGAAGAACGACATATGTTTGCAGGAGCAGACAGGAATCCTAGACTTGTAGACGTTTCAGGTTTTAGAGGATATTCAAATTGGGTGCCCGCCAGTTCTACGATCACCCAAATTCCGTTTGAAACTAATTTTAATACAGGACATGGACTACGTAGATTTGAAGAAGGTAATGAGATAAGTTCCAACCCCTGGCACAATATGAATGAACAGGATATACTTCCTACCTGGCAGTTTGCATTTTCCGAAAATGGAGCTTTAACGGGGAATTGGGACTTTGATAATGCCTATAGCGGGGGGAGTTCCTTACGTATAGAAGGAGATCTGGATGCTAATAGTCCAATAGATTTACTACTGTATAAAACACAACTGAGCATAAGCGGAGAAAGCTTTTTAGATATTGTCTATAATCAAGAAGATAGTAATGGAGCTTCGTTAATGGCGGTTATTTCTTTTGTAGATGAAACAATAAATGATGCTTTATTTTTTGTCGATGAAACTAATGATTCGGGATGGACTGGAGAATCTTTTGATTTATCTGCATTTGCAGGAGAAGAAATAGCAACCATCAGTTTACAATTTTTATCAACGAGTGGGGTAACTGATTATGGTATTAATATAGGTCAGATTCGAGTGCAGGATGATGGCCCTCTGGCTTTGAATGAAAATAGTCAGATAGTTAATGAAGTCACAGCACATTATAGATCTAACGGCGATATTATACTTCATATCAACTGGGATTCTGCCAAGGATCTTTCGTATACCGTCTACAGTATTGATGGTAGACAAGTCTTGGGAGGAACTATAGATCAACAATCTCAACAAGCTTTTCATTTACCTACCGAACGACTTTCGGGAGGAGCATATCTTATTCAAGTAAATGATAGAAACACTTCGGTTACTGAGAAATTGATAGTGCGATAGTTTTCGCTTAAAGCAAAAAACGTTAAGAACAAATATGTTCTATTTTGTCTTCTTTTGCAAAAGGAGTTGTGCATAATTTTTGGTATTGAGATAATCTTCTTGGAGTTGATGTAAATATGCTAAAACCTGATCCTGATCTGATATGTTTCTTTAAGTGCATCTTTAACCCGAATTATGCAGTAGAACTTCGCAATGAGGACTGAAAGCGCAATAAAAACAAGTATTTTCTTAATTTCAGCATAACACCGCTATGGTTAAACCCAGATTATGCAGTAGAAAATCTATTACAACTTGAAAGTGCTGCAAAATATA
>CAZPTJ010000123.1:0-9274 GCA_964589085.1 uncultured Flavobacteriaceae bacterium
TATCAATCTTCTATCTTTTATTAGGCGTAAATCTAAATTCGATCAAAAAAGCAGGAGCACCGATGATTATTCTGTTTTTAATCGGATCTCTAGCAACTACTTTAGGTATATTGATTTCCTGGTTTGTACTCTCTCCCCAAGATGTATTGAGCGAAGATGGAAAGATCATTGCCGGAATGCTTACAGGTACATATACTGGAGGTAGTATTAATTTTAATGCCGTAGCACTGGAATATAATTTTCAGGAACGAGGCGTACTCTATGCGGGAACTATTGCTATTGACAATGTCGTTACAACCTTATGGATTATTGTCACCCTTGCCTTCCCTGCCCTATTGCGTAGATTCTGGAAAGACAAAAAAATCAAGACTAAAACCACAGAAGAAGATACCGAAGAAAAGGAACAGCTTACTATGTTTTCATTAATGTGGTTGTTATTCCTAGGGCTAGGCGCTTATTTTATTTCTGATTTAATCGCGCAATATCTTCCTCAAATTCCATCTATGATTACGATCTCCACCTTGGGAATCGTTCTTGCACAAATTCCTTTTGTGGCGCGATTGAAAGGAAGTCATACGCTCGGATTATACCTTGTTTATATTTTCCTTGCTGTCATCGGTGCTTATTGTGAGGTTGGTGCCGTGGTCGAATTAAAAACATTAGGCCTCTCCTTATTAGGATTTACAGCCTTTGCTGTACTGCTCCATGGAATCATTACCATTCTCCTTGGGAGTCTAGTATATAAAGATTGGGAAATGATCTCCATCGTGAGTCAGGCTAATATTGGCGGCGGAACAACGGCGATTGCGCTTGCTGAAACTTTTAATCGAAAAGAATTATTACTCCCTGCAATTCTGGTAGGCTCTTTAGGGAATGCTTTGGGGACCTATTTAGGGTTTTTGGTGGTCTATCTTTTATAACATAAATGACCTGGTATATGCAAATCACTTATAAAAATTGGGCTTTTCGCTTTGTTATATGGATCGTCATTATCAATATCGTTACTTTTTATGTGACGATAAATTATATTAGTCCGTTTTATGAACAAGCTCGTGTTCAAAAGGGTTTATGGTTACTTAATCTTTTGGCTAACTTATTATTGGTATGTACTATCCTGTTTCTGGTTATGAGTATGGTTAGAAAGGAAAAAAAGAATTATACATTCTGGATAGCATTAGGTATCTCTGCTTTAATAGTATTGAGTACAATGGTGACCGTTATTAGTCAATTATTTTAATCATGTCAATAATTAAAAATTTAGTGTTCCGGATTGTTATTAGTATTTATATAGCCTATACTATTTCATTAAAAGTTCCATCTTATGATGGTATAATTTTAATTGGTGGTTCCATCCTTTTATTCTTTTTATTGACAGCAATGTCCAAAAAGTTTTAATATTTTTCAACTTCTAAATTCTAATAATTATGCTAGAGCAATTTATACAATTTCAAATTCGGAATACGCAAACTATTTTCGGTGGAGATCAGTATTGGGGAAGAGATCATGGAGATGAAGATGGTGTTCCTCCTGATGGTCAATTAGGTTAATAAAATTAGTCTAAAGCTCCTTACATTTTTTTATAATTCTATAATTTCAAACGTATTTTCAGAGATTAACACACAGCTGCGCAATCTCTTTTATGATTCCAGACATCAATTTTTTACCACTTTTAGGGTTTGCGTAACTGCTCCTGATACTATTTTAATTAGATACAAACCTGCTGGGTATTCTTGCATTGAAACATAAGGATCATTTTTAGAAACATTCCCTGATCGTACTATTTTACCCGTTATATCATATAATTGATAACTACTTTCTGGAGATACTAATCCTGAAATTTCAAAACCATCTGTAACTGGATTAGGTTGTAAAGAAAACAGTTGTTTATCTAGATCTACTACATTAAGAACACTAGGGTCTTCGTAATACACAAATCCATTACCCGCAAAACCCATATATAATACACCAGGAATAAATGGGTTAGCTTCAAAAACCTTAGCAACATCATAAATTCCTAAAGGATATGTTCCTATCTGTTGCCAATTAAGGCCTTCATCAGTACTTTTAAATATACCAAAAACGTCATTTACCTCTCCTTGTATAAAAACAGTAGGGTAATTTGCTCCAGGTTCTGTAGCTCCAATAGCAACATTAAGTACTTTATCTGTATTTTCAATAAACGTCCAGGTTGCACCCCCATCAGTAGAGTGCTGTAAAGGCTCTATTAGATCTGTAGCTTGTTCTATACCATTGACAAAAAACAAATGCTCAGGATTATTTGGGACACTTTCTAGTTTTGCATTAAAAGCAAAAGCATTATCTAAACCTGTTAAAGTTTCCCAGTTAGCACCTCCATCACTAGATTTATGGATAAAACCACTACCAAAATCATATAAATAGAAAGTATTTGCAAGTGTACGATCTGCTACTAATGCCAGACGCGAAAAGAAAAAAGCACTCAAACAACAATCATCTGAACTTCCAGGAATGCTTGCTTGATTCCAGGTTACTCCTCTATCTAAGGTATAATATGGCAGTCTATTTTCTGCGGGCAACCATACGATATTATCAGTATCCGTGGCACTAACTGAAATAAAGCCAAACAATTGTGTATCCCCTTCTGGTAAGCTTTCAAACTTTGTCCAGGTAATTCCACCATCTTCAGAATATCCAGAATAGCTTGTCTCATCATCAAAACAACAAAAACGGTGATCATCGACTACAGCTGCCACGAAATTAGGCGTTGTTAGGTTACGATCGAGAGACCAAGATGAATTAAATCTATTTATTGGCCCATGGGTTTCCGGATAGCTATCTAGGTCTTTGTGCTTAAATATGGGGACATCCCAATGAGCAGTCACTACGGTTCCATCAGGAAGACCTATGATATCATTAGAAACAAGATGTTCTTGATCTCTGGATGTCTCAATCCAAGTAACATCAGAATCATCAAGATCTGTTGATACCCAGGTTCCTACTCCATCACTTATCCATAATTTATCCGCAACAGCCGGATCAAATTGGATTTCTCCAATAGAAAAGAACTCATTATTAGACCAAGCCATCCAAGGGATATTAGGTGCCACACGTGTTCTTGTTTTAAACTCCCATTGTGGTGATGCACTAGACAAATCACCTGTCTGATAGGTATCCGTAATACCATTTGCAAAAAGCAACGCTCGATCTTCATTAAAGGGATCTATAGCCAGATTTAAAAATTCAGTAGTATTTTGAGAAAAAACCGTTCTCCAGCTTACTCCATCGTATTCCATAGCTCCAAAACTTTGTGTCCCAGACTGGTTCCCTACTACATAAAGTTTACCACTTGGTGTAATTTCAGTATCCAAAAATATAGGAGTAGTTAATCCAGTATTAGTAGCATTCCAAGTATTTCCTGCATCAGTACTTACATACACATCTTCACCATCAATACTAGCATAAACTGTATTTGTCCTACCGGCTGTAGTACCACTAGCAATGTCAAACTTCACCTCACGTATACCACGTTCAGGCAATCCCGTAGGAACGGTGTTTACAGAAGTCCAAGTATCTCCACCATCAAATGTAACCCATAATCCATCTTCAATAGAACCAAAGTAAACTACATCTGCATTATTAGGATCTACTGCAAGTCGTTCTCCGGAAAGTCTGGAAAGCTCACCGTTTGCTTCATTATCAATACTAGGGAAGTTTGTTCTCACCCAATTATCACCTTGATTTTCAGATTTAAAAATTCCATCTTGAAAAGCCATATATACAATATTGGCTGCATTGGGAGCGCTTACAATACTCAAAACACCACTATACCGCGTAATATCAATTTCTGGAGACGGCATCGTTTCAGCAGTTACAATTTGAATCCAAGAGTCTGTAGCTTCAACATAACGGTAAGCTCCTCCAACATCAGATCTCATATATATAGGACTACCCGATTGATGAATGTCAAACCCTGTTATCCAACCTCCTGCTCCTGTGAGTAAAGGTTTCCATAAATTATCCTGTGCAATTAGTGTAGAAACACTACTGACTATAAGTATAGCAACTATTAATTTTTTAAAAACCATAGTATTCTTAATAAAACAACAATATAATTAAACAAAATGAAATTAACCTCTTTACTACAATATACTACTCTGAGACCTTTGAATAATGTCAGCTTGGATTTGATTACAAATTTTAGTGCTATTTCTGATCAAGCTCTACTTAATTTTCAGATTAATCTTTGAGGTTATCAAGACTAAAGGGGCTTTTAGTGCCCATTTTAAGGGTTATTTTGTTGATTTTCATCCATTGCATATACCAATCCAGGTGATCGTTTAAGATTATGAGCAATTGCCTCAATAACGTGAATGGAGTGAACTTTGTTTTTCCCCTTGAGTCTTGTGACTCCACTGCCAAACCATCGTTTAAGACGTCCAAAGGTTCGTTCTACTACCCAACGGGTTTTGCTAATGGCTTTGTTGTACTTGATTTGCCATTTTGTTAAAGGATTGTTTCTATATCCCTTGTGCATAATCCTGCTTTTATTACCCTTATCTTTTAGCATTTGGTCATTAGTCTTGCTTTTATAGCCTTTATCTGCAATGATTTGCTTGCGTTGGGATTTAGGAATTTTATCTATTAATGGTTTTGGAACACTTTTGTCGTGATTCTAACAATTAGTGCCGCAGCTTTAACCCAGATTATGCATTAGAACTTTGTGATGAACCTTGAAAGTACCATAAAATATGACATTTTATGAGTTTTAGCGTAGCATCGCTACGGTTAAACTCAAAAATGTAGTGTAACGGTATATTTTTCAGCACTTTCAAGTTGTAATAGATTTTCTAATGTAGAATCTGGGTTTAAACATAGATACTGAATTTATTATCTCAAGTTAACCATTTATCCTTTTACCTACATATTAATGCCTCAGATCCATCAAATATCAAAATGCTTCATTTTTCAAAAGCACCAGTTTACTACCGAAACTACAATTCAAAATTAATCTTCAGAGCTCAAAATTCACTTTTAAGAGCTTATTTTCCACTTTAAGGAATATTAACTTCTAAAAACAAAGCAAGTAGGATAAATTTGTAATCCACTGAATTATAATTAAATACGAATATTTTTATTTAATTAAATACTCAGCATGGTTAGAACTATTTAACTCATGGTCTTTAGATAATTTATAATACTCATATGTAAGACAAATACCTCAATTCTATGTTTATGTTATTAATCAAAGTAAATAATTTTCGAAGCATTTAACGAAAGGTAGTTTTTGATTGGATAAAAAACTATCCGTTTTCAAACCTTCTCTTAAAAATTGAAGTACATCTTGGAAAAATTAAACCAAATAAATATGAAAAGAAAAGAAATCATTCCTTTAAACAGGGATAATGATATCAAGTCTATAACAAATATCAAACCTGTTAAAGTTTATATAAACGGAGATGAAAAAATAGCTTATACGGGAGAAACAATTCTTAGCACTCTGTTAGCATATGGAACAAAAAATATTTCAAAAAATGACCACAATCAAAAAACAGGAGCATACTGCGGTATGGGAATTTGTTATTGTTGTACAGTTTCTGTAGGCAATCAGAAAAAGAAAGCCTGTAAAACTATAGTTCAAGAAGAGATGCATATAGATACATTGATTAATACAAAAGACATTATTGAAAACTATCTTACTCAAAAAAAGAATTATAATGAATGAAAAAAAAATAGTAATAATAGGGGCTGGTCCTGCTGGATTGTCTGCTTCAATTCAGTTAGCAGAAATGGGGTTTTCATCTACGATCATAGATGAGAATCAGAGAATAGGAGGTGCTATTTTTAAACAACCTGAAAAAGGTTTTGAAAATAGCATCTTTTATAATGAGAAAACTTATGTTCGAGCAAAAAAGCTATTTAATGATTTTAATCAATATTCTTCATTAATTGATCTCGAATTAGAGTGTGAAGTGCTTGGTAATTTTCCGCAAACAAACGAATTAGCTGTATTACAAAATGGTAAAGTACGCAATATCACAATTGAATCTTTATTAGTTTCTACTGGTTGTTATGAGCGAGCACAACCTTTTCCTGGATGGACACTTTCGGGAATCATGAGTGTAGGAGGAATACAATTACAAGTAAAATCAGGTAATGTAAAACCTGGGCAAAGAGTTGCTTTAATAGGCACAGGACCATTACTTATGGTTGCAGCAAAACAACTTCATATGGCTGGTCTTACAGTAGTAGCGGTTGTAGAAGCTGGAAAAAGAAAAGATATTCTCAATAAATCACTTGATCTTTTATCGAACACTAAATTATTAAGAGAAGGAGTGTCTTACAAGAATTATTTAAAAAAACACAAAATTCCATATTATTATGGACATGGAGTTGTAAAGGCGGTAGGTAATCTCCAAGTAGAAAAACTAATGATAGCCCCATACGATGACCAATGGAACCCTATTAGAGAAAAGGCTTTTACATTAGAAGTAGATTCTGTTGGTATTCAATATGGATATGTTCCAAGAATTCAATTGACTCAAATGTTTTCTTGTAAGCATTCCTATGACAAAAATCGTGGAGGATATTTTCCTTTAATCGATGAATGGCATAGGACTAGTATTAAAAATATATATTCTGCAGGAGATACAAATGGAATATATGGATCTGAAGTGGCAATTTTATCTGGAAAAATAGCCGCATTAGGTTATTTGATTGATACAGGAAAGATTTCTTTAATAGAAGCAGAAAAACTTGCAGCTCCTATTAAAAAGGAGATGAATAAGCTTAAAAAATTCCAAAGATCATTAGATCAGTTTTCAGAATTAAGAGCTGGATTGATGACATTACCAGAAGCAGATACTATTATATGTAGATGTGAGCATATTAATAAAGAAACTATTGACCAAGCCATTAAAGCAGGAGTCAAAGATATGACAGCATTAAAAATACAGACGAGAGTAGGGATGGGTAATTGCCAAGGTAAAATGTGTGGGAGCTATTGTCAAGAATATTTATCACATAAAACAAATTTAAGTGCAGAGAGTGTTGGATTGCTTAATCCTCGATTTCCATTAGCACCAATATCTTTTGAATCAATAACTTTAAGTGAAACGTAAAATGAAAAAACAAACAGTAGATATCGTAATCATAGGAGGCGGAGTTATAGGAACTAGTATAGCTTATCAATTGAGTAAAAACCCGTCACTCTCTATTATGTTGATTGATGTTAAAAAACCTGGTAATGCAACTCAGGCATCAGCTGGAGGATTATGGGCTATTGGAGAGTCGGTAGGTCTTGGATGTGGAGTTATCTTTTTCAAAACCTTATCAAAAAGAAAACAAGAAATGAATAATACAGATATAATTGATGTACAACGTCCACATCAATTACCTCCTTTTTTCTTTGACTTTTGTTTGCGTAGTAATGATCTTTTTCCTGATTTATGGGAAGAATTAAAACAAGTTGGAGGTGTAGATTTTAAACTTGAAAAAACAGGATTGAAATATGTAATGTATGATAATGATGATCGTGCTTATGCTAATAGTATTTATGATTCTATACCACACCTTCATGATCAAATGGTTTGGATGAATGAAAAAGAGTTAAGGAAAGATGAACCATATATTAATGAGCAAGCTATTGGAGCATTAACATTTTTGAATGATGATCAGGTAAATCCATACTTATTAATGAATGCATTTCGCAATGCAGCAAGAAATCAAGGAGTACTAATACTCAATGAAGAAGTAATAGATATTAAAGTTGAGAATCATAAAGTAGTTGGGGTACAAACCTCAAATAATTATATTGCCTGCAATACTGTAATAAATGCTGCTGGAGCCTGGGCACCGGAAATAGGTAAAATGATAAATGTGTCATTACCTATTACTCCAGTCAAAGGACAAGTGTTATTATCGGAAAAAATGCCAAAAATCTTGACTTCTTGTCTAAGTACTAGTGATTGTTATATTGCTCAAAAGGATAATGGTGAAATCCTTATAGGAAGTACTACAGAAAATAAAAATTATGATACTTCCTCTAGTTTTGAACAACTCAAAAACCTTGCGCAAGGAGCTGTAAAAGCTATACCAGTGCTTAAACAAATGAATTGTAAGAGAACCTGGGCAGGACTTAGGCCAGGTACTCCTGATGAGGTTCCTATTTTAGGAAGAGTAGAAAATATAGAAGGATACATTAATGCTTGTGGGCACTTTAGAACAGGTATCTTAACATCTGCAATTACGGCTAGAATAATTAATGATATAGTTTTTGATAGAGAACCAGAAATAGATATTACTCCCTTTTTATTGAATCGTTTTAAAGAAGAAATGGCAGTATAGTACGTAATGGGAATAATAACAGAATTGTATTTCAAGAAACAAGACGAGATGCATAAAATGAAATAGTTCCTATTATTTTAGCAATGAACGACGGAATATCATTAATATATCTAATATTAACTCTCAGATGAATATGTAAGTACCCCTAGAATAGCTACGCTCTAATTTATTGTTTTATAGGCCTGTTCCAACTTTGGAATATTTTTGTAGCGATTCTAACGATTAGTGCCTGGCACCAAATCATAAGAGAACAAATCCTTGCTGATGCTATTTTAGATAGATTAGTCCATTCAGCTCGTCGGGTAGAATTCAAAGGAGAATCATTAAGAGATCCCAAACCTATTCAACAAAGAATTCATTTTCTTTGTTGAATAGGTTTGGCACTTTTATCATAAGATTAACACTCTGAAATGCAACCTTTTTCAATAATTACGGATTGTATAAATAGAAACTATCTATCATGAAAAAAACAATACTCTTTTTATTCTTATCTGTATCACTTACTAGTCTATCGCAAACGGTCAATATCCCTGATGCCAATTTTAAAAATGCACTACTTAATCAAAGTCCCGTAATTGACACTAATGGTGATGGTGAAATTCAAATCACCGAGGCCGAAGCTACGACAGATGTTGTCGTTTTTGATAGTAATGTAAGTGACCTTACCGGACTGGAAGCCTTTATCAATCTGGAATTTCTTCAGGCCAGTTTTAATAATATAGATGCTATAGACACTTCTTTTTTTCCAAATTTGGAGATTCTTTCTATAAGTTTTAATGCTCTTCAAAATTTAGACCTTTCACAAAACCTGAATCTAGATACCGCAATAACCGGAGATAACCCTATCACAGAAATTGACCTTACTAACAATTTAAATTTAAGAGTCCTGAGTCTGAGTAACACCTCGTTAGAAACGGTTAACATTCAAAACAATACATTACTGGAAGTTGTG
>CAZPTJ010000124.1:0-9202 GCA_964589085.1 uncultured Flavobacteriaceae bacterium
TATGAAAGGATTTTTTATTTTTTTCGACTGCCGGAGTTAGCATTTGTTGACAACGATTTCCATAGTTTTATAGTTTCAACGGCCTCTTTTACATCATGCACACGAAGTATATTGACTCCTTTTTCAAGAGTTTTCATATGTAAGGCAGTAGTCCCATTCAAGGCTTTGCTTGCATCAACATTCAAAGTTTTATAGATCATTGATTTTCGTGAAAGACCAACTAGTATAGGCAGTTCACAAAGTTGCAGTTCCTGTAATCGATCTAAAAACTCAAAGTTTTGTTCGATCGTTTTAGCAAATCCAAATCCCGGATCGATAATCAAATCGTTAACACCTATTCTCCTTGCCTTTTCTATGCGTTCTATAAAATAATCGATAATATCTCTTACTACATCATCATATTGCGTTAATGATTGCATCGTCTGCGACGTTCCTCGCAAATGCATCATAATATAAGGAACCTGAATGTCTCTGATGGTTTCAAACATCCTAGCATCACGTAAACCAGCACTTATATCATTTATAATAGCGGCTCCTTGTTGAACAGCTTTTTTGGCAATACCTGCACGAAAGGTGTCGATAGAAATAAGTGTCTCAGGGAAGTGATTTAAAATGACTGAAAGCAAAGGGAGTAAACGTGTTTCTTCTTCTTTTTCAGATATGATCGATGCTCCTGGCCTACTACTATATGCACCAATATCAATAAACGCAGCACCTTCATTGAGCATCAACTCAACTTGACGTAATACGCTTGTCTCGTCACCGTATTCACCTCCATCATAAAAAGAATCAGGGGTAAGGTTAAGAATTCCCATTACCTTGGGAATTGATAAATCTATAAGTGTTCCTTTACAATTAATTGTCATAGTATCAACTTAAGTTTCACTGATTATTTTTTGGTAGCTTTTCACGAAAATAAAAGATCAATTTGTCAATAGTCAGGTTTCGTGATACATATTTTTTATATTGCCCAAATTCACCGAAATTTACACAAATTTAAATCGAATTTATGCAGGATACTTCTTTGCAGTACGATAAGGTTATCGATCGTTGCCGCACTCTTTTTGAAAATAAGATGAAGGATTATGGAAGTGCCTGGCGTATTTTAAGACTTCCATCGTTAACCGATCAAATTTTTATTAAGGCACAGCGCATACGTGGTTTACAACAAAATGAAGTACAAAAAGTAAATGAAGGAGCAGCCTCAGAATTTATAGGCATTATTAATTACGCGATTATGGCGCTTATCCAATTAGACATGGGGGTTGTAGAACAACCTGATCTATCCATTGGTAAAGCTTTAAGTGCTTATGATGAAAAAACAGGAACGACTAAAGCCTTGATGGAGGCAAAAAATCATGACTATGGAGAAGCATGGCGTGATATGCGTGTGAGTAGTCTTACAGATTTGATATTGCAAAAATTACTTCGCGTTAAGCAAATTGAAGATAATCAAGGTAAAACTTTGG
The DNA here is from genome assembly GCA_964589085.1 of uncultured Flavobacteriaceae bacterium. Lineage (GTDB taxonomy): Bacteria > Bacteroidota > Bacteroidia > Flavobacteriales > Flavobacteriaceae > Dokdonia. The sequence goes on from CAZPTJ010000124.1 coordinate 1,470, forward strand.
TTTCTGAAGGAATTGATGCCAATTATCAGGATATGATTAATTATGCTGTTTTTGCATTAATTCATATGGATTCCGAAAAATAAAAGATTCTTCATTGGAAAAATGTAGATAATATCTTCTGAGCCTGTATCCTAAAAAATGTTCCGTGAAATCTAAATAATAAGAAATTTGTACTATGAAAATACTAATAACTATTGCTCGCATTATTGTAGGTGTCCTTTTTATTTTTAGTGGTTTTATTAAACTCAATGATCCTGTAGGTTTCAGTTTTAAATTACAAGAATATTTTAGTCCGGAAGTTCTAAATCTGGAATTCCTATCTCCTTATGCCTTACTTATGGCCATAATTCTTGTGGTCGTAGAAGTTTTATTAGGAGTTGCACTTCTTATAGGATATGCTCGCAAACTTACATTATGGTTATTAATGGGTATGATCTTATTCTTCACATTTCTCACTTTCTATTCAGCCTACTTTAATAAAGTCACAGATTGTGGTTGTTTTGGTGATGCTATTCCCTTGGTTCCCTGGGAGTCTTTTACAAAAGACGTTATTTTATTAATCCTCATTATATTCTTACTTTTTGGCCAAAAGTATATCACCCCACTATTTGGAACTATGATGCGAAGAATCATTGTGTTGGTCTCTTTCTTTGCCTGTATGCTTTTTGCCGTTCACGTATTGGAACATTTACCTTGGCTAGATTTTAGAGCATATAAAGAAGGATCCAATATTGCAGAAAATATGGTTGTTCCCGAAGGTGCTCCTGAGGCCATCTTTGAATATCAATGGAAATTTAATGTAAATGGTAAAGAAGAAATCATTACCACAACAGGCGGTTACCCTCAAACTGATGGAGAACTTATAGGTTATGAAACCAAATTAGTACAGGAAGGTTATGAACCTCCTGTGCATGATTTTACTATTGAACGGGGTGAACAAGATTACACAACGACTTATCTTGAAAAAGAAAATTTGGTTGTCATTGTTGCTTATAATTTGGATAAAACAGAATTAGAAGCCTATTACGATATCAAAAAAGTAACAGAAGATGCTATTCGAAAAGGCTATGAAGTCATTGGCCTCACCTCTTCAGGACAGGATGTAAACGAGCAATTTGTACGTACTCATAAATTACCTTTTGATTTTTATTTTACTGATGAGACTGCTCTTAAAACAATCATTAGATCTAACCCAGGTATCGTAAGTCTGGACAAAGCTACTATAGGTCAAAAGTTACATTGGAATGATGCCTATGATTTACAGTTAAGTACGTTACCAACAGCACAACCGGCATTAGATTTTGGATTAAAGTTTACGCTAGATAGTATAGGTGTATTGGACCAGAAATACCGCAAGCTTATGCAGGTCCCTGATGGTCTTGAACGAGAAGCTTTAGGTAAAAAAATGGGATTAGAACCTGCAGATTACCGTGGCGATCTATGGAAAAAACAAATCGCTATTGACACCAGTAATTTAAGAATTATAGAAAGCGTTCTTAATAGTCAGGGATATCCTGGAAAAAAATTAGTTGGAGAACCTACAAATACGATAGCTTGGTATGTTATACAACACAATCCAAAAAAAATTCCCGATTATCTCGATATCATGAAAGAAGCAGGTAAGCAAGGAGAAATCCCTTTTGACCTGGTTGCTATGATGGAAGATCGATATTTGATGAATGAAGGAAAACCTCAGGTTTATGGTACACAAGGAATGACCTATAATAATAGTGCTCCATTTATATGGCCCATTGATGATCCTGAAACGGTAAACCAACGTCGTACAGAAGTAGGATTTTCAGAATCTATAGAAGTGTATGCAAAGCGATTATTTGGCGACCTATTTGAATACGAAGTTCTAAGCTTGGAAGAAGCAGAAAAACGTAGATTGGAATCAATTCCTACAGATCATTAATGTTACCATATATATTAAAAAAATTAGGATATGCGTTAGTTACACTTATAGGTATCATAACCGTTATTTTCCTACTATTTAATGTATTACCTGGCGATCCCGCACGCATGATGCTGGATCAAAAAGAAGATCCTGAACAACTTGCTAAAATCAGAAAGAAATACGGGTTTGATCAATCCCTATCCAAACAATATTTATATTACCTCAACGACCTATCCCCTATTTCATTCCACAGCAAGCAATCGGGTAGTTATACAGCACTAAATCCTGGTAAATATCAAGCTTTTCGATTATTTACGTTATTTGGGACTACGATCGTTCTTAAGAAGCCGTATTTAAGAGAAAGTTTTCAGAAAACGGGAAAACAAGTCTCTCAAGTTATAGCAGAAACACTTCCTAACACTGTAGTTTTGGCGATTAGTGCAATAACTCTTGCTATTGTTATAGGTGTTATTTTGGGTATTATTTCAGCACAGGTTAAGGATAGTTGGTTAGACAGTGCAATCCAAATTATAAGTACACTCGGAATGAGTGTCCCTAGTTTTTTTAGCGCTATTTTATTTGCCTGGCTTTTCGGATTTGTCCTTCATGAATATACTGGACTTCACATGACAGGTAGTTTGTATGCTATGGACGATTTTGGTGAACGTATTACCATTCAATGGAAAAATCTTATTCTTCCGGCATTAGTACTTGGTATACGACCTCTTGCTGTAATTATACAATTAATGCGTAATTCCCTACTTGAAGTTTTTAATCAGGAATATATTAGAACCGCTAAAGCAAAAGGTTTGACAACCTATCAAATCATCAAACGTCACGCTTTAAAAAATGCATTAAACCCTGTCGTAACAGCCGTTTCCGGATGGTTTGCTTCTATGCTTGCAGGAGCAGTTTTTGTAGAGTATATCTTTGGGTGGAATGGTCTGGGAAAAGAAATTGTGGATGCTTTAAATACTTTGGATCTTCCAATTATCATGGGAGCCGTACTCATTATTGCTTCACTTTTTATAGCTATTAATATTGTGGTCGACATTCTTTATGGATGGTTAGATCCAAAAATCAGATTGAACTAACGATTACTTTATCTCAACATTAAATTATGAGTAGAAAACATATTGTCGCCGGAAATTGGAAAATGAACAATACACTTCAGGAAACACTTTCCCTTATTTCCGATTTAACATCAAAAACAAATACGGGTAGTGCCGAAGTTATTATCGCCCCTACATTTACCAATTTACATGCTGTTATAGAACGCTTTCGCGAAAGCGGAAACTCCATACACGTGGCTGCTCAAAATATGCATCAAGCAAAAAATGGTGCCTACACAGGAGAAATTTCAGCCACTATGCTTCGGAGTATAGGTATTGAGACTGTTATTTTGGGTCATAGTGAGCGTCGGGCTTATTTTAATGAAACCAATGAACTTCTTGCTCAAAAAGTAAATATAGCTTTGGAAAATGAATTGCGTATTATCTTTTGTTTTGGTGAGGAACTTTCAGATCGAAAAAGCGGGAATCATTTTGAACTGGTTTCTCAACAATTGAAAGAAGGTTTATTTCATGTCCCTGAAATAGCCTGGTCTCAAATTGTTCTTGCTTATGAGCCTGTTTGGGCCATTGGAACGGGTGAAACAGCAAGTCCTGAACAAGCGCAAGAAATGCATGCTCATATCCGTCAGGAAATCGCAAATCACTATAGCGAAGCGATCTCCAATACAGTTACTATTCTATACGGTGGCAGTGTAAAACCTGCAAATGCAACTGCAATTTTTTCAAAACCTGATGTAGATGGAGGACTTATAGGTGGTGCTTCTTTAAAAGCTGATGATTTTTTTGCTATTATAAATGCTATTTAATCACATCCAATAGCTTTTAGGTATCTTCAAGAAATAAAATATGTAATCATAAACAGATGAAAACAGTTATTCTTCTCCTTCTATTCTGTACGCTATGCACCTCATGCATAGCGCAACAAGGTGTGCTTTCTACTTCAAACAATGGTTCTATCACCATATATGACAACGGTAATCCAAAGGATATAATTCAGGTTTCTTCTTCTGGAAATGTGGGTATCGGCAAAGTCAATCCTGAACAAAAACTTGAAGTCAACGGTCAAATTCATACAAAAGAAGTGCAGATTGATTTTAATAATTGGCCGGATTTTGTTTTTGAAAATGATTATGATCTATTATCCTTAACTGAAATCGCACGCTTTATTAAGAATAATGGCCATCTGCCCGAAATTCCCAGTGCCACTCAAGTTGCAGATGAAGGCATTTATGTGGGTAAAATGAATGCCTTACTACTACAAAAAATTGAAGAACTCACCTTACATCTTATTGAAAAAGACAAGGAGATTAATGCCCTTAATGAAAAATACATAACGTTAGAAAAAAAAATAGATTCATTACTTGTCGACAAGTAAGTACTATATAACCTATGGATAATATCTATCTGGAATACGTTTTTGAAGTATCCCCTCTTAATCCAGGAAATGAAATACTCATTGCTCAACTGGGGGAACTTGGTTTTGAAAGTTTTATAGAAACAGAGACGGGAGTAAGTGCCTATATTCAAAGAAAAGAGGCGATACCCTCACCAGAGAATCAAAACATAGAAAATTATCATCAGTTTATTGAAAGCATTCAAATCTTAAATAACCAAGCTTTCAACACTAATTATGAAATTCAGGAAATTGAGCAAATAAATTGGAATTCAGCATGGGAAAAGCATTTTGACCCTATTGAGGTAGATGGAAAATGTATGGTCAGAGCTCCATTTCATCCTAAAATTGAGATTGCCTATGATATTGTGATTACTCCAAAAATGGCTTTTGGTACGGGACATCATGAAACTACCTTTATGATGATCAAACAGCTCTTAAAAATGGATCTTACTGATAAGAAGACGCTAGATATGGGCTGTGGTACAGGTGTTTTAGCAATCCTCGCCGAAATGCGAGGTGCTTATCCTATTGACGCTATCGATATAGATCCTTGGTCATATACCAATACACTGGAAAATATCGCAACAAACCATTGTAAACATATCTCTGTATATGAGGGTGATGCTACATTGCTTAGCCATAAAAACTATGATGTAATCATTGCAAACATTAATCGCAATATACTTTTACAGGATATCTCCATATATGCACAATGCTTATCTGAAGGCGGCATATTATTATTAAGCGGTTTTTACGAAGCAGACATTCCTTTAATTTCTGAAACCTGCAATGCGCAGCAATTATACTTTGTTTCTAATTTTGAAAGAAATAACTGGGTCTCTTGCAAATTTGAGAAACGATAGTTCTTGTATTTATACTCATTTTAGATATTAATTTTTATAGAAATCTTACATTCTACGACAAGTCAAATGCAACAATTTTGTAGTTTTACAGTTTATGAAAAGTGATAATGAGTACTAAAGAAAAATATCAAGAAGAGGTAGATCTTCTTACTGAAGAGCAAAATCAAAATGAAATTGTTTTGTACAATGACGATGTCAATACTTTTGATCATGTAATTGATACGCTTATTGTTGCCTGTGACCATACCGAAGAACAGGCATTTCAATGCTCGTTGATTGTACATTATAAAGGCAAGTGTACTGTAAAATCTGGTGAATATGATGATCTTAAACCCAGATGTTCTAAATTACTTCAAGCTGGACTTAGTGCAGAGATTGTATAAGAATACATCCCCAAATAATTATTCCTTTAATTGTAATTGAAATTATTGTAGCCCGACTACGCTTTTGTTACTTTTGCAACGACTTCTATTTAAATAAAAAGACCAACTATGAATTTACACGAATATCAGGGTAAAGAGATATTAAACAGCTTTGGCGTTAGAATACAACGAGGCATTGTTGCTACTACTCCAGCAGAAGCTGTTGCTGCAGCAAAAAAACTTACTGAAGAAACCGGAACCGGATGGCATGTGATCAAAGCTCAGGTTCACGCTGGTGGTCGCGGTAAAGGTGGCGGTGTAAAACTTGCAAAAAGTCTGGAACAAGTAGAAGAACTATCTGGACAAATAATAGGAATGAATCTTATCACTCCTCAAACTAGTGCTGAAGGAAAAAAAGTACATCAAGTACTTATTGCAGAAGATGTATATTACCCAGGAGATAATGAACCTGAAGAATACTATATGTCTGTCTTATTAAATAGGGCTACAGGTCGTAATATGATTATGTATTCTACAGAAGGAGGAATGGACATAGAAAAAGTAGCAGAAGAAACCCCTCATCTTATTTTTACTGAAGAAATTGATCCTGCAACAGGATTATTACCATTTCAGGCGAGGCGGGTTGCTTTTAACCTTGGGTTAAGCGGTGTTGCTTTTAAAGAAATGACAAAATTTGTATTTTCCTTATATACGGCATATTCAAAATCCGACAGCTCGCTTTTTGAAATTAATCCGGTTCTTAAAACCAGTGATGACAAAATCATGGCGGTAGACGCCAAAGTTACCATAGATGACAATGCATTATTCAGACATAAAGATTATGTTGCATTAAGAGATGAACGAGAAGAAAATCCAGTAGAAGTTGAAGCTAAAGCTGTAGGGTTAAGCTATGTAGATCTTGATGGTAATGTAGGATGTATGGTTAACGGTGCTGGTCTTGCAATGGCTACTATGGATTTGATTAAACAAGCAGGTGGAGAACCTGCCAATTTCCTAGATGTTGGAGGAACCGCAGATGCAGAACGTGTTGAGATTGCATTTAATCTTATCCTTAAGGATCCTAATGTAAAAGCTATTCTGGTAAATATTTTTGGTGGAATTGTACGTTGTGATCGGGTAGCTCAAGGTATTGTTGATGCTTATAAAAATATGGGTAACATTCAAGTTCCAATTATTGTGCGTTTACAAGGGACAAATGCAGATATTGCAAAAGAATTAATAGATAACAGTGGACTCGATGTTCAAAGTGCTGTAGAATTTCAAGAGGCTGCAGATAAAGTGCAAGCAGTGCTTTCTTAAAAAATATTTCGATTATTATACATAAACCCTTTCGGCAAAAATGCTGAAAGGGTTTCTTTTATATAGCCTTTATCGATACTGAATTTAAAAGGTCAATATGTCGTCCTTAGTGATTTATAATAGATGTAAAATTCCTCAAAAAACAAAATCTTCAACAATTCAATGTTTACTAAAAGTTAAGATTGTTAAGTATAGGTTAAGGTATTGAAGCTTATGTAATGTAATGTAATTATCACGTCTACAAGGCTTCAATATTTTGAAATTAATAATGAAAAAATTAAACGTTTTATTGATTGCTGTAGCACTTACAGTGACCAATGTGCTTTCAGCAAGTACAACACCAACAAAAGCTGATAAACCTAAGAATACTACAACATTAAAAATAATTGAACTTCTTGAAAACCCAGGCTTTGAAGTTTATGAAGAAGTTAAAGCTAATGTCACTGTAGTGGTAAACGATTTAAAGGAAGTGGTTGTATTATCTGTAGATACCGAAAACTCTAATGTGGCCTCATTCATTAAGTCAAGATTAAATTACCAAAAAATAAATAATCTAAGACAAGGAGAACGATACGAATTTGCCGTCCGTATTATTGCAGAAAGTTAAATAAGTCATAATAGCACATTATTAAAGGCTACGTTTTGCGTAGCCTTTTTCTTTTAATTTGATTAATCAACATTTTAGAGATCATTCACTGGTTATAAGAGTGCTATACATTTATAGCTAAATCAATATAAAAAACACTCCCTATTTTGAATAAAAAGCTAAATTTCTTCGTTAAAAATACTCGGTATAGCGATGCTATACCTGTGTTTTTTGCC
>CAZPTJ010000125.1:0-9197 GCA_964589085.1 uncultured Flavobacteriaceae bacterium
TTCTACTCGTTCATTATTTAGTTTATTCTTTAATAACTTTATAAGTTCCTACTTGACCATTTGCAGAAACATTCATTAAATAAACACCTGAAGTTAATCTTGAGATATCAATTTGAGAACTTGTAGCATCTATCTGCTGTTCTAATACAACCTGACCAACAAGATTAACTAAAGTAATATTCTGTACCTCTGTTTGTGCACTAATATTCAACGTATTTTGTGCAGGATTAGGGAAGAACGTAAAGCCTTCGAAAGCATTCTCATCGATAGATAAGGCACAAGTAGCGGTTATTGTTCCTGTTAAAATATCATTATTAGCATCACCACTACCTTCTATAGTAGTGCCTCCTGCATTAATAATATTATAACTAATCTCACCAGGAAATGTTCCACCATCTACTAACTGAGTTGTAATATCATCTCCTGGTAATACTTCAAATGTTAATACTCCAGTTGATCCATCGTTTGCTGGATCATCATCTAGTGCTACTTCAAAGAGTACAACCTGTCCATTTCTAAACACATTAAGTAACGCACCATTCCATCCATCTCCAAAACTATCTAGCATTTGAAGTGTCCATTCACACTCTCCTGGAGGTGCCATTTCTGGCGTTGTCGTAAAAGTTGCAGGCCCAGAAGCTTCACTAGAATCATCCTCTGTACAATTAGCTGTTACATAAAAATCATATGTTGTATTTGCTGTTAATCCTCCTAATGTAAATGGATTAGCAACTCCAGCCTCTACAGTTCCGGTTCCTAATGCAAAGCCAGTTACTCCCCACTCTACATCATAAGACATTGCTGCTGGATTATTAACATCTGTCCAACTTAAATCTGCAGACACTTCCGTAATGTTATCTACCATTAAATCTTCAGGTTGTAAACAATCAGGTAACATTTCACAAGTTACCGCCATAGAAAAGTTCCCTACATTTCCTCCAAATCCTTCTACCATAATGGTATAAGTAGTCGTACCATCAGATAAAAACGTTAATTCAGATTGTAATCCACATGAATCATCATTTACAGCAATCTCATTCACAAGATTACATTCATCATCAAAGACTCTTAATAAAGAATCATAATCTGTAGCACCATCACAAAGAGATAATGTTATATTCTCGTTAGAGCCACTTCCAGTATAGGTATAAAATACATCACCAGAAGGATTTAATCCAGAATCATTAGCCAGTACTGTAGATCCTACTACTGTAGTATCACATTCTAAAGCAATGGCGTTTTCACAATCATCATTAGAAGGAGGACATACACTACCGTCATCTACTCTATTAACAACTATTGGGTTAGAAAAATCAAAACAGCCGTCTAAATCACCAATAAGTGATCCCATTTCTAAGCCTGTAAGACCGTCTTCATAGCGGATATACCAAATCTCACACACACCTACTTCAATACCATCAAGATCAAAAGGAGGTGCCATAGGTAATTCTAAAATTTCACCTGTTGCTTGATCAGTAATCACCCACCCATTATTGGTACCAACGCCATCTCCTACAATGGTTACTTCTATAGGGTCTGGAATTCCATCTGTTGTACAAATAGCAGTTTCTGTTTCCCCTGTTCCTGTAATTTCTATCGCTGCAGCATTTACAGGGCAATCACTATATGCAGCAACTTGGAAAGGTCCAAAGCCACCGCCACCCCATTCCCAAACGCGCACAAATAATGGCGCACTAGGATCCTGGTCTGTTAAATCTACTAAAGAGAATAAGCCATTTCCATCATCATCATTACAAGTCAATTCAATTAATGCTCCAGGTTCTCCTGTATAAACAGCCATTCCTGTATCTGTAATTCCACCAGCCGTATCTGTTTCAACAACTAGTTGTCCTGTACTAGGTGGAACTACTGAAAACCATACATCAGCCCCTCCATAATTACCACATGATGGATCATCAATTGCTGTATCTGTTGCACTAACATTGGAAGCAGTTACTGGAAAATCAGTAAATACGCTACCAACCATTAAAGGAATAGCTCCTTCTGGATCATCGTTTACTGGTGGTGGTGTATCATAAGCAGACATTTGGAAGGTTCCTAAAGATCCTCCATTCCATTCCCAAACGCGTACAAAAAGTACTTCACCTGGAGTGCGTCCTTCTAATTCTGCTAAAGAGAACAATCCAACTCCACTATCATCATCACAAACGACTTCAACCAGAGCACCTACTTCACCTTCATAAAAACTCAAACCGGTATCTGTAATAGAATCATCATCAGTTCTAGATTCTACAGTCACTGAACCACTATCGGGTACAACAACGCTATACCATAAATCTGCTTCCGTAAAATTACCACAGGAAGGATCATCAATAGCTGTAGCTGTAGCCTCCGTATTATCTGCGATTACAGGGTTGTCTTCAAAGACTTCTCCTACTGTTAAACTTGCTGCTGTTTCTGGATCATCATTTAATGGTGGTGGTGCACAACTACCAAATAAGAATTGAGCAATCAACTCTACATTAACTCCTGTAAGATCTTCTAATTCAATACTTACAATAGGGTCGTCAGAAATTAATCCAACAAAAGTAGGACCTGTAGTTGTTACATCTGCTACAATAGTACCTAAAGGGCCACTTTCTCCAATTACTCTAATATCAACAGAAGAACCTCCGGTTAAAGAATATAGATCAAAACCTACACTTGTAACAGGGTCTGCTGTTGAAAAGTTAATAATCGTAAAGTCGAGAAAAGTATTAGATCCAACAGCTGGATCCAGAGTGCCAAAACCATCTGCAGGATCTATAAAAATAGTTGTATTCCCGATGTCGGCACCACTAGTGGTAATTTCGATACCTTCTTCAATAGCACCTGCTGGAAAACAAACCCCTCCTGCAGAAGAAATCGAAGTTCCACAAGCTAATAAGGCCGTAGGACCTCCTGTAAAATCTTCAGAAGTAAGCATAGTACCATCACTACAGTTTGCTAAATAATCAACCCGATCCGTAAAAGTCACAATGCTTGATCCTTCGGAGTCTGTTGTAAGAACTAGTTCGCCTGGAATACTCTGTGTATTCTGTTGAATTCCTACATTGACGTTGTCCGCCAATGTTAAAGCGTCTTGCCCATAACCTGAAAAGGTAATAGAACATAATAGACAAAACAGTAATGTAATTTTTTTCATAATTATTGTTTAAGATTTATTGCAATTTGATTAACAAAATTTTAAAGGATTTTTAAGATACATCATAAAATCAGTAATTTTTAAAGTCTTTAACTTTTTTTCGACAATACGTTCAAAAAAAACGATGTAAAACCATTAAAAAATTATTTAAATTGTTAAAAATCTATATGATCTTTCAGAATTTATGTTTAAATCTAGTCTCATTTTGCCGGGTAATTAGAATTTAATCCCTTACTATTTATCAGTATAGTCTTCTTAACTAAAGAAATCCTATAATTTTGTAAAGGAAAATAAGTGTAATACATATTTATAGTTAATAAATCATGAAATTCAACACAAAAACAATACACGGACGACAAGAACATGAAAAAGCGTATGGCGCAGTTATGTCTCCTATTTATCAAACATCCACATATGCACAATCTACTCCTGGAGGCCATAAAGGTTATGAATATAGTCGCACTCATAATCCTACTAGAAATGCTTTGGAGAATGCCTTCGCCAGTATTGAAAATGGAGAATATGGATTAGCCTTTGGTTCTGGACTCGCCGCTATAGATGCAGTGATTAAACTTTTAAAGCCAGGGGATGAGGTTATTTCTACAAATGATCTATATGGCGGCACCTATCGTTTATTTACCAAAATATTTGAGGGTTTTGGCATAAAGTTTCAGTTCATTGGAATGGAAAATGCTGCTGCTGTTGATAATTATGTGTCCGATCGCACCAGGTTGATTTGGGTAGAAACACCTACAAACCCAATGATGAATATTATAAATATTAAGACTATAGCCGCTGTGGCAAAAGCACGTAACATTCTTTTGGCAGTAGACAATACTTTTGCAACGCCCTATTTACAACAACCTTTAGAACTAGGTGCAGATATTGTCATGCATAGTGCTACAAAGTATATTGGTGGTCATAGTGATCTTGTTATGGGCGCTCTTATTGTTAAAGACAAAGAACTTGCAGATCGATTATATTTTATTCAAAATGCCAGTGGTGCTATATGTGGACCTCAAGATAGTTTTCTCGCTTTAAGAGGAATTAAAACACTTCACATTCGTATGCAACGTCATTGTGAAAATGGAAAGGCAATCGCTCAATTCTTAAAAACACATCCTAAAGTTGACAAAGTGTATTGGCCCGGTTTTACAGATCATCCTAATCATAATGTTGCCAAAGAACAAATGAATGATTATGGTGGAATGATTTCCTTTACGACAAAAGAAGATTCTTATAGAGGAGCCGTGAAAGTTGTAGAAAAACTCAAAATATTCACTTTGGCCGAAAGTTTGGGCGGTGTAGAATCATTAGCTGGACATCCAGCTTCCATGACCCATGCCTCTCTACCTAAAGAAGAACGAGAAAAAATCGGTATCAAAGATTCTTTAATTCGCTTAAGTGTGGGTATAGAGGATATTGAAGATTTAATCTTAGATCTAAGTCAATCCTTATCCGATTCTTCTGAAAAGAGGTTAAAAACAGAAAAGAAAGTTTCTAATATAGCTTAATTATAAATAATAGATATATCCAACATTGAGCCAAAATATCCAATCGTTAGCTCTGTTTTGAGGACGATTGGAAGGGTTTAATCCGTCTACCCAGTTTGAATCATACCAATGCCATCTTGCATCGAATACTAAATCACTCAAAGGGCTTATTTTATATCTGATTCCTGCACTCCAAGTGACAGCAAAAGTCGATCGGGCACTATCGTCTATACCGCCATAGATACCATCTCCCACAAGAAAAGGATCAAAAATAACATCTGTAGCTGTGGGTGTTATTTCTCCCTGTGTTGACATTGCTTCAGGCTTAAAGTTAACAAAATGCAGTCCTAGACTCACATAGGGTGCTACACGAAATGCTCCAGCGGTAAAATCACGAATACTCAATGGAAAATATTCGATCTGTGTGCCTATTTCAAAAACAGAAGAACTTCCTGTCATATCTCTTAAATCTCGTCCCTCATCTGAATCGCTCTCGGAAGGCTCTCCAAAGTGACTTAAATTAGTTACGTGAAAATCTATTTCGTTACGAATTTTAAAATGATCATTAAAATAGGTGTCTTTGGAATAGCAATTACAATCTGCTCTATAAGAGAAATTGATATAATGCACAATCCCTACACCATATCCAACATTTCCGCTATTGGTATCAAAATTATTTCGAATACCATAGTCAGATTGGAAAGCTATAGGGCCTGTAATAACCCCTATTTCGTGGGAAAAACCTAGCTGGGCTTTAAGCTCTGAACTGAGAAAGCAGCAAACAAAAAGCGCCACAAATAATATTCTGGCAATCATAAGTAGGTATTTTAGGACATCAACAAATATATAAAAACTCATCAAACGATGAAATTTTTAAGAACTTCTACGACAGAAAAAAATCAAAATTGTAATTATTTCTTATAATTTTTATGAAATTCTAAAAAATAACCACTCAAATTTTCGGATGCATTATATTTGCATCTACTATAACGTAAACTACAATTATAAAGTACACAATTGCTAAAACTATGTCAGATAAAATAGAACAGTTTATTGCTCAAGTAGCTAAAAACAATCCTAATGAGCCCGAATTTATTCAGGCTGTTCAGGAAGTAGCAGAAACGGTTATTCCATTTATTGAAATGCATCCCAAATATCAGGGTAAAAAACTATTAGAACGTATGGTTGAGCCTGAACGAACATTGATATTTCGTGTTCCATGGACAGATGATAGTGGAGAAATACACGTAAATAGAGGGTATCGCGTCGAATTTAACAGTGCAATAGGGCCATATAAAGGGGGGCTTCGATTTCATCCTTCTGTGAATTTGAGTATCCTTAAGTTCTTAGGTTTTGAACAAGTGTTTAAAAACAGTTTGACTACGCTTCCTATGGGAGGAGGTAAAGGAGGATCTGATTTTAATCCTAAAGGTAAATCAGATGCTGAGGTTATGCGTTTCTGTCAAAGTTTTATGACTGAACTTTCACGACATATTGGTGCTAATACTGATGTGCCTGCGGGTGATATAGGTGTAGGTGGACGAGAAATAGGATTTATGTTTGGGCAGTATAAGAGATTACGGAATGAATTTACAGGAGTTCTTACGGGTAAAGGTCTGTCATATGGAGGGTCATTAATACGTCCTGAGGCTACAGGATATGGTGATGTATATTTTGCACAGAGTATGCTTAAAACAAAAGGCACTTCTTTTGAAGGTAAAAGAGTGGTGATTTCTGGATCTGGAAATGTAGCGCAATATGCTTGTGAAAAAGCAACACAATTAGGCGCAAAAGTGGTTACACTTTCTGACTCTGGAGGTTTTATCTATGATAAAAATGGTATCGATGTAGAAAAACTTGCTTTCGTTATGGAACTGAAAAATGAACGACGTGGTCGTATCAAAGAATATTTGGATAAATATCCTGACGCTTCTTATCATGAAGGAGAGAAACCTTGGGGCACTCCCTGTGATGTGGCTCTGCCTTGTGCTACTCAAAATGAACTTGATGAAAACGCAGCACAGCAACTTATAGATAATGGTTGTATTTGTGTGGCCGAAGGAGCAAATATGCCTACTACTCCTGATGCTATTTCCAAATTTCAAAATGCCAAAATTTTATTCTCTCCTGGGAAAGCATCAAATGCGGGAGGTGTTGCGACATCTGGTTTGGAAATGTCTCAAAACAGTTTAAGATTTAATTGGACTGCTCAGGAAGTTGACGATAAATTGCGCAATATTATGCTTGATATTCATGAAGCTTGCGTCACTTATGGTAAGCAGGATGATGGTTATGTTGATTATGTGCGTGGTGCTAATGTTGCAGGATTTGTAAAAGTTGCTGAGGCAATGATTTCACAAGGTGTCGTATAAAGGATATTTATTGCTATCATTTAAAATAAAAAAGAGCAACAATGTTGCTCTTTTTTATTGAAATTTCTAAAAAACCTCTCAACTCCTATTAAACCATACAATAATTGTATTTTTAAAAGGTTGTAGTATCGTAAATTTTTTGCGTTGAAAAGTATCAAATATATCATTTTTTTATTAGGAACAGTTCTTTCGCTGAATGCTCAGGATTTTTCAGATGAATGGACAGGTTATTTCTCCTATAATAATATTACAGATGTTGCTCGAGGAGATGATCGCATATTTGCAGCGGCTGATAATGCTGTTTTTGTCTATGATTTAATCGATCAATCTATTTCAACTATTTCAACAATCAATGGCCTTTCCGGTGAAACTATCTCTGCAATTTATTTCAGCACCAATTTTGACACCCTATTTATCGGTTATGAAAATGGGTTAATGGATGTGCTAGTAGGAGATAATCCTAACGTTTTAACAGTAGTAGATATTCTCAATAGACAATCCATCCCTCCGACAGAGAAGCGTATTAATCACTTTCTTGAATTTAATGGATTCGTATATATTTCTACAGGCTTTGGTATTTCTCTTTTTAGTCTCACCGATTTAGAATTTGATGACACTTATTTTATTGGAGATAATGGTTCGAGACTTAATGTGGTCCAAATGGCCATTCTCGATGAATTCATATATGCTGCTACTACAGACTTTGGAATACGAAGAGCAATAGCAGAAAACGACAATCTTATTGATTTTGCAAATTGGACCAACGTTCGTCCAGGAAATTATGATGGTATAGTCTCATTCAATAATGCTTTATTCGCTGCTACTGTTGGTGGTCAAAATCTCATACGATCTACAGATGGAACTAATTGGCCATTGTTTACAAGTTTAGGTGATCGTGCTAGGTCACTGGATGCTAATGCGCAATTTTTTACAACTACACTTGAAGAAAATGTGCTCATTTTTGATAGTGATGAAAACCAAATAGCATCTATTGGCGCACAAGGAACATTTCAAAATGACTATACAAATGCTGTTATTATCGATCAATTATTATTTATAGGAACATTGGGATCAGGGGTTTTACAATTGCCTTTTTCAAATCAAAGTCAAGTCACACAATTACTCCCAGACGGCCCTTTATCCAATAATTCATTTTATGTAGAAGCTATCGATAATGAATTGTGGAATGTCTTTGGTGAATATAATGTATCATACAACCCTGGTTTCCCTGATAGAATTGGGGTCAGCCATCTGGTAGTGGATGAAGGCTGGACCAATATCCCTACGGAAGAATTATTTGGATCGGCTGATCTTGTAAACATTGCTATTAATCCATTAAATACAAATCAAGTTTTTATCAGTTCATTTGGCGACGGACTTCTCGAAATAAACGATAATATTCCTACAACCTTATTTGATGAAAGTAATAGTACTCTTGAAGAACTTGTGCAGTCCAATGGCAATACTGTGTCCGAAGAGGTGCGTATTAATGGTTTAGTTTATGATGATCTTGGTAATTTGTATATCAATAATGCAAGAACTCCTAACGGATTACATCTCCTAACCCAAGGAGGGCAGTTTTCTGCGATATCTCTTCAAGATGCTCTGCCTGACTTTTCGGGTACTAATGGGTTGGATGATATGGTGATCGCCAATGATGGTAATATATTTATTGCCACAAGTAATTCAGGTATTATAGGTTATAATCCTAATACAGGTGCGCAAGCGCAAATTTCTGACTCAGAGGCACAGGACACTCCCCCTGTTGACGATATTAGGGCTCTGGTTATTGATAATAACGGTACCATGTGGGTAGGGACACGACGAGGTTTACGTATCTTTTTTTCACCTTCTTCTATTTTTACTGAAGAACCCACCAGTCTTGAACCCATTATCATCCTGGAAAATGATATTGCTCAAGAGCTTTTAAATGATCAGGCTATTACAGATATTCTTGTAGATGGATCCAACAACAAATGGGTGGGGACAGTTAATTCAGGTGTTTTTCTTTTTTCCCCTAATGGTCAGGAAACGCTATTTCAATTCAATGAAAATAACTCTCCGTTACCCATCAATAACGTACAAGACATGGCATTAGATCCAGTTACTGGTGTTGTTTATTTTGCAACAACTCAAGGACTAGTCTCTTTTAATGGTCCAGTAACGGCTCCCGCAGAAAATCTTGAA
>CAZPTJ010000126.1:0-2319 GCA_964589085.1 uncultured Flavobacteriaceae bacterium
TCTAATGCTAAACCACAAAATCGCATCGTACTCAAACTATCATTGACCACCTCCTAAGTTTGCACATCAGAGAGACCATACCCAATAGGAACTAATTGCATTTTAAAAAGAATGATAGAGTTATAAGGCTTTTGGTCTCTTTGTTTTTTACCTGCTCGAATAATCTTTTAAGTTCTTTTTCAGTAGTGTTTGGCAAAAAAACCTTTAATTTCCTCAAGTCTCTGTACATACTGATGTTCGAACCATTTTAAGAAAAACAACCCCTTGCTATTTAGAAATCGAGAAATATCAAAATATAAGCCTTATGTTGATTTTGTGAAAATCATATAATCAACATTATAAAAATAGTCTATAGTCTATTTTCTAACAGCAAAGCGATCTATTTTCTTTTATCGGACACTACTGGTTCTTTCTCAATAGGTGCCCAATCTACTAAGGTATTTATCTCTTTAAAAAACTTGTTTTTAGAGGTGCGTCTCTCTACATCATAGTGTGCAAAACTCATAGCAGCTTTATTTGTGTTTTTATAACTCATTTACACCATGAAAATACAAATTAATGCCTTGATAAACAAATGAATAACACTCACACCTACTTGAAAATTAGATGATTTTATGTGTAAAGGTCTCTCTTGATACATACTAAAAATAGAAATGGATAATCTGCGATTAAACAAGTCGATTCTCAAAAACCTATTCTTCATTTACATCTTTAGCGCCTACTATAGAATCCTAAAAATTGAATCTTAAGAATCCCTTATTTACATTGTGTCATCAGATAGTTCGCTGTTTGGCAATTACTATTAAATGGTTTAAAACTCCAATTCAGGCTATTTCTTTTCCAGTATTTTCAAAAAAACATTCTAAAAAAAAGGTACTACAGTTATTTATTCACTTTTAAACCACATTTCTTCTTATTATCTAAGGAAACAGACAAGTACTATTCCAGTTCTTTCCGTTTTAAGTCCATTTTTTCCTCTTGGCTCACAATTAGTGCACAACTTTTTACGAGCTTACCTTTATTTGCAGTGTCAAATAATTAAGATTTGTGAATTGGTTTGAAACCGTCTGAACTTCCTCATTTCTCAGGCGGTTTTTTATGCTTTAAACTTCCATCATTCATCTCAATCAATCCAGATCAATCTTATTCTTCTTTTGAAATATACTCTTAGCCTCATTAAAGCTATACAATAAGAAAGATTCCTGATAAAATCAAGGTAAATAGGCTTTTCCGTTTTAACGCCTTTTTTTCCGCTTCAATCAGTTTTACTTGATACCTGCCTCTTATTCAGGCTTTATTTGCCAAGAATTTAATTTTTGTCAAAATGAAACAAATACAAAAACTACTATTATGAAAAAGTTATTACTTAAGTTAAGCTTTCTATTAGGAGTCTTCCTTTGGAGTGCTTTAGCAACTGCGCAAGCAGATCCTGTTTTAACGACAGTTAATTTAGGAAACAATGATGTCACCGTAACAAATGTTGGTGATGCAGAAGTCGATGTAACAAATTATTGGGTATGTCTTGGTCCTGGTCGTTACCGTAGATTAGGAGTTTTACCTATTGTATCTGGTGATTATGTCTTATCAGCAGGTGAAGCGGTCACCTTTGATTACGCTTTAATTGCAAATGAAGCTGATGAAGGTGGAGTTGGTTTCTTCTCTACTAATTCTTTTGGTTCCACAAATCCAAACATTTATGTGGATTACGTACAATGGGGAGCGCCTAATCAAGATCGTTCTCAACAAGCGGTAAATACTGGAATATGGTCTGGTGCTGATCAATTTGTTTCTCTTACGTGCCCTCCAACAATCGATAATAACATTATCACTACCGGAGGTGTTAGAGGTGGTAGTCCAGGAGTCTGGGGTGATGCAGATGGTGGTACAATCTCTATAGATGCTGCTGCTACTGCTGCTTTAGGAAATCCTTCTACGCTAGTAAATGAGGCGAACAATTCGGCAATTATTTGTCTTGATAATGAAGTACCAGCTCCGGTAGTAGTAAATCACGTTACTCAAGCAACTAATCTTTCTTATATATATATTATTACGGATGATAGTCCAGAGGAAACTGTCCTAAATATTACAGACAGTAATGAAATTGATTTAAGTGCTGTTGCTCCTGGCGTATGTAGAATTTGGGGATGGTCGTATACAGGATTTGGTGGAGCCACTGGCGCTTTATCTATTTTTGGTGGTGGTCCTTTACAAGATGTAAGAGATGCTGATTGTTCTGATGTATCTGAAGAATTTATTACAGTAACACGTGCAGTTCCTGAAGCAGGTACTATCAATATTGACGCTGCTGCTACTGCCGCA
>CAZPTJ010000126.1:2419-9052 GCA_964589085.1 uncultured Flavobacteriaceae bacterium
TCTATCTGATAACTTTGTAACTGTTGTACGTGCAGTTCCTGAAGCAGGTACTATCAATATTGACGCTGCTGCTACTGCTGCTTTAGGTAACTCTTCTACCCTAGTAAACGAGGATACAAACTCTGCAATTATCTGTCTTGATAATGAGGTTGAAGCTCCTGTAGTAGTTCAACGTGAAGGTAATGAGACAAACTTATCTTTCCTTTATGTAATCACTGATGATAATGATATCATCCTTAACATTACTAATACTAATGAGATTGATCTAAGTGGGGTTGCTCCTGGAACTTGTAGAATCTGGGGATGGTCTTATAGAGGTGTTCCTGAAAATGGAGGTATTTTTATAGGTAGTCCATTAGCAGATCTAGAAGCTGCTGATTGTTCTGATCTATCTGATAACTTTGTAACTGTTGTACGTGCAGTTCCTGAAGCAGGTACTATCTCTATAGATATTGAGGCAACTGATGACGCTGATGGTACTACTATCATTGATGACGAACAGAGTGCAACAATTCTTGTAGGTGATGGTATCCCAAATCCTATCGTAGTACAACGTGCTGGTAATGAGGAAAACTTGTCTTTCCTTTATGTAATCACTGATGACAACGATATCATTTTAAACATCACTGATACAAACGAAATCAATCTGGAAGGTATAGAACCGGGTACTTGTAGAATCTGGGGATGGTCTTATAGAGGTGTTCCTGAAAATGGAGATATTTTTATAGGTAGTCCATTACAGGATCTAGAAGCTGCTGATTGTTCAGATATCTCTGATGATTTTGTAACTGTAGTACGCGATGAAGTACTTGCTACAGATGACTTCCAGGAACTAAGTATTGATATCAATGTATTCCCTAATCCTGCAACTAACTTCTTCCAGGTAGAAGCAGTAGGTACTAGTAATGCATTACAGATAGAAGTATATGATGTTTCAGGAAGACTAGTGATTCAAAATAATGTAGACAACACAAATGTTAGAGTAAACATTAGCTCACTCAAAGATGGTCTTTACCTTGTAAATGTTGTTGACACGCAAACAGGACAAGGTGCTGTAACACGCATTATAAAGAGATAAAGTCTTTTAAATCCTGTTAATTAAATTGCTTTGAAGAAGAAGAGATCGTCCAGAATTGGACGGTCTCTTTTTTAATTTAATGTACATTCATTTTTAGTTTGGATTTTGGCTTTATTTTAAGTCATCTCACCTTAGATATCAATAAGTCGTAAGCTTACGTATTTGTATCTTTGGTTCGAACTATATTTAAAACATGGTCAACAATAAAAAAGTTGTTGCTGTACTGCCCGCCTACAATGCCGAGCGCACATTAAAACAAACGTATAAAGAGATTCCCTTTGATCTGGTAGATGCGGTCATTCTAACTGATGATCATAGTAATGATCAAACCGTTGAAGTAGCCAAAGAAATAGGAATACAGCATATTATCGTACACGATCAAAATAAAGGGTATGGTGCCAATCAGAAATCTTGTTATACCAAAGCATTAGATCTCGGCGCTGATATCATCATCATGTTACATCCTGATTATCAATACACACCCAAGTTAATACCATCTATGGTATATCTTATTGCAAATGATGTATATGATGTGGTTTTGGGGTCTCGTATTTTGGGAAAAGGAGCCTTACGCGGCGGGATGCCTATATATAAATACATTGCCAATCGTTTTTTGACACTATTCCAAAATATTTTGATGGGTCAAAAACTTTCAGAATATCATACCGGGTATCGTTGTTTTAGTGCAGAAGCTATTCGTTCGATTTCATATATGAGGAATTCTGATGATTTTATTTTTGATAATCAAATGCTCGCACAATTGTGTTATAAAGATTGGCGCATGGGTGAAGTCTCCTGTCCAACAAAATATTTTGCTGAAGCCTCATCCATCAATTTTAAAAGAAGTATGACTTATGGACTGGGTGTCCTAAACGTATCCATACGCTATTTTCTACATAAGCACACACCTTTAAAATCATCGCTGTTTAAATCATAAAGAAGCCATTCCGGTCAATGAACCTAGATTTCCCTATACTGTTGCGCAGGTTAAAAACTATAACCCAATATGGTTTCGGACAATCTATTGTCATCATTACACAATTATTACTCTCGCTCATCATTATTAAAAAACACTCGGACGCGCTTTGGGGAAGTTATGTGGAATTACTCTTATGGGTAAACATTCCTGTATTGATCACTCATTTTGGCAATAAAAATTACTTATTAAAAGCCTTTAGTGAACAACCTGCTCAAATATATCAGACCTGGCTCACGAGTTTAATAAGCAGGGGATTATTATTTATTGTCACTATCCTTATAGTTCTCTGGATCCCTTTATTCCAGGAACATCTCGGGCTTATTATTTTATGGATTTTTCTATTGTTTTACAATCAGTCTTTTGAATCATTGATTATTTATTTGCACCATTTCAAACTCAGTATATATACAGAGCTTGCGCGAAATAGTCTCGTCATTCTTTTCCTATTTCTATTTATAAAAAAATTGGATTTACAATTATTGCTTATTCTTGTTACTGCTGGAGCCGCCTTGAAAGCCCTATGTTATAGTATTTTTTATTTCCAAAAAATAAAGACCCCAAGATTCAAAATAGATTTAGGCTTTTTAAGCATTATGTTTCCCTTTTTTATTCCCATGTTTTTGGGAACTATACGCACAAAAACAGATGCTTATTATGGAACTCTTTTCTTTTCTAAAGAAGATTTAAGCCATTATCAGATTTTTATAAGCTTAATTACCTTGGTACAATTAGGAGCTACCTATGCCATCAACCCTTATTTAAAAAATATTTATCGCGCCAAACAACAGGTAGTTGCAAAAATAGAAAAGCAATCTGCGCTACTAGGTGGGCTCATCGCTGTTATTTTTATGCCTGTTCTATATATAATGATTCATTATGTATATGATTTTTACTTTAGTCTCTGGAGTTATGTTTTTGCATTTCTATTTATTGTAACCATATTTATTCATTTAATATTGATCAGTGATTTTTATAAAAACAACAAGCAAATTACAATAGCAAAGACAACGGCAATTGTTGCTTTAGTACAAATCATATTGGGATATTTCGTAATACAACAATATCATATTGAAGGAGCACTTGCAACAAAAGTTATTGGACAATGGGCTATTGTATTAACCTTAATCTTTTTAAAAAAGAAGATCATATCTTAAACCTGTGAAAAAAATTCTGGGAATTGCTGCTTTTTATCATGATGCTTCGGCAACCATAACGGTCGATGGAAAAATTATAGCGGCTGCTCAGGAAGAACGGTTTACCCGCTTAAAGCATACTTCAGAATTCCCTGTTCAGGCTATTAAGTATTGTCTCGAAGAAGCCGGTCTTTCTATTGACCAACTGGACGCTGTCGTCTTTTATGACAAACCGCTGCTCAAATTTGAGCGTCTACTACAGACCTATTATACTTTTTCTCCTCGTGGTTTAATCTCTTTTCTTAAAGCCATACCTGTCTGGTTAAAAGAAAAATTATTTCTAAAGAAGCAGATTTATGATGGTCTAAAACAGGTTGAAAGTTTCAAGAGAAAGACATTAAGGTTATACTTTACAGAACATCACTTGTCGCACGCAGCTAGTAGTTTTTTTGTTTCCCCTTTCGCGAAAGCGGCCATCCTCACTATAGATGGTGTAGGTGAATGGTGTACTGCATCCATAAGTGAGGGAGAAGGTAATACCATAAGAATTCGCAAAGAATTGCACTTCCCTCATTCTGTGGGATTACTATATAGTGCATTTACGTATTATCTGGGGTTTAAAGTAAATTCTGGTGAGTATAAACTTATGGGATTAGCCCCTTACGGAAATCCCAAAGCCAAAGAAACGCATACATTCATAAAGACAATTAAAGAACAACTCATCACTATAAAAGAAGATGGCTCGCTCTGGTTAAATCAGTCCTTTTTCAACTATGCAACAGGACTTCGTATGGCCAATGATCATAAATGGGAACAACTTTTTGGTTTTCAAAAACGACCTCCAGAAGCCCATATCCAACAGCACCATTGTAACCTCGCTTTTGCTATACAACAGGTCACTGAAGAGATTGTTTTAAAAATGGCTCAAGAAGCTAAGCGCATTACTCAAGCAGAATATCTGTGTCTTGCTGGTGGTGTAGCACTTAACTGCGTTGCCAATGGGAGATTACAACGTACGAGCTTGTTTAAAGATATATACATACAACCTGCATCTGGAGATGCTGGCGGTTCGCTGGGTGCTGCTCTGGCTTTACATCATATGTATTTTAACCAAGAACGTATCTTAGAGTATCCGGATAAGATGCAGGGCACTTATCTCGGTCCTGAGTTTTCAGAAAAGGAAATTATTCTGATGAATCGCAAACAGCAAGCTCAGGCAACCTGTTTAAATACTGATGAGCTAATCGCTCAAGTTGCTAACAGACTTTCTAAAGGTCAGGTTGTAGGTTGGTTTCAGGGACGTATGGAATTTGGACCAAGAGCTTTGGGTAATCGCAGTATTTTGGGAGATCCTTCGCATCCCGAAATGCAAAAGAAAATTAACCTCAGCATAAAATATAGAGAAGGCTTCAGACCTTTTGCGCCAGCAGTGCTAGAAGAAGAAAGCTCAAATTATTTCCAACTTTCAACGCCTTCTCCTTATATGCTATTGGTTGCTGATATTAATAAAAGACTCCAAAAACCAGTTCCTGAGAATTATGATGCGTTACCCTTATGGGATAAGTTATATTGTGAACGCAGTAGTTTGCAAGCCATCACTCATTTGGATTTCTCTGCAAGGGTACAGACCGTGAGCCAACAAACCAATAAACGTTTCTGGAAATTGATAAAAGCATTTCAAGAGGAAAAAGAAATCCCTCTGCTGATCAATACCAGTTTCAATGTAAGAGGTGAACCTATCGTTTGCACACCAGAAGATGCTTATCGCTGCTTTATGGCGACAGAAATGGATATGCTTGTAATTAACGATTTTGTGTATCTTAAGACCGATCAACCGGATTGGGAAGATAAATCAAAATGGCAGACAAATTTTAAACTAGATTAAAAATGGAGTTTTTAAAAGATTTGTGGGGTTTTATGAGAGCGCGTAAAAAATATTGGCTCGCTCCCATTATCATTGTATTATTGTTATTAGGCATACTCGTCGTTATAGGAGGTAGCGGTGCTCTGGCTCCTTTTGTTTATTCCTTATTTTAAAATCACTTTTGTGAAAGCAGCTACAGATACTTCAAAAACTATACTTACCATTATTGTAGGTTTTCTAGTTATCTATGCTCTTAATCAATGGCAATGGACACTTTGGACAGCCATAAGTATAGGAGGAGTATCCATCTTGTCATCATATCTTGCCGAAAAAATAGAATGGCTATGGTTGCAATTAGGGTATGTCCTTGGTCTAATTGTTCCTAAAATAATCCTCTCATTGATCTTTTTTCTTGTGCTATCACCGGTTGCCTTGCTTTCCAAAGTTTTTGGTAAAAAAAATGCACTGCAATTAAAAGATACTCAAGATTCATTATTTAAAACTGTGGATAAGACATTTGATCCAAAATCTTTTGAAAAACCCTGGTAAGTAAAGGTCACTTTATAATTTCTAAATCATTAATAAACTTCATTAATGTTTTAGCAACTACTTCGTTTCCTGTCGCGGTCCAGTGCTGCTCAAAAGTATTATATAAAACTTCTCCTGTACCTGATGCTTTTTCCAATTCAGGAAGTAAATCAATCATTGTAAGTTCTTGTTTTCGAGCAAATTCCAATAATTTTTGATTAGGAAAATCCCTCACTAAAGTAGTCTCCCGATCATAAGAAACAATTTCATCCCATGTATCCTCTTGAACCTGTGCTATGGAAGGAGCCAAAACAAAAATAATAGGAATATCAGAATCGTCTAACCTTTGTTTTGTTTGTAAGAGCAACCCAGTTAATACTGCATATTGTTCCTCCACCTCATCACTCCATTCAGGATTGCACAAATCAATTTCCGGAGGCCTATATCGTGAATTCGTTTTGTCCAGCTTAGCTTCAACATTTTGTAATCTATGCTTCACAAAATGATATAAATGCATCTTTTTTAATCCAGTTAATTTAGGTTTAGACTTATGCTTTACAACTGTATTTTTTGGAATTTCCTGAATGGAAATATCACCTTGTTCATTTAAAACAGCACTAGGTTTTGTATAAAGCCAATTGTCGTTATACACGTTATCCTTGAAATCATTCCGTAGATAGATAACTTGAATCACAAGGTCAGGTTTTACTTTGGGTAGCCATTGCTCTAAGAGTAAATATTCCTGCATCTGGCCATAACCATTTACTCCAAAATTCATAACAGCAACATCGTTCCATTGAGATTCCATTACTTCTGTAAATACTTCGCCATCCTCAACGGCAATATTGGTTACAAAAGAATCTCCGATCACCATGATTTTTTTAGGCTTTTGGGTATTTACAAAATCGTTGTCATCCCTGAAACCATAATCATTTATTCGGATATACTGACTAACTTCTCCTGGATACACAACCGCTCCTGTTTCCTTTGGAATGAACGTCCATCCCAATTGGGAATCTGGTTGAAACAGGATATCATGTTGATGAATTTG